>CAIQMJ010001253.1 GCA_903872875.1 uncultured Variovorax sp. | reverse complement strand
GCGGCGTGCCGACAGTGCCGCTCCCTACGCCAGGCATAGGATTGGGTGTCTCTTTGGACGGAATGAACGTGGCTCGTACAGTCGTTGTGCCCTCGCATGGATACGTCAGAAGATCTGACTGTGTTGAATTGGAAACGCCAGCCTTGGCTCCTATTTCCATAACGGTGACTTGAGCAACCACGTCGTTGCCACGTTGCTCTGCATAACCAATACCAAGATCAGGCCTTGGTGCCAGCAACACGAGCATGTGATACACGGTCGATAGCAGGAATTCGGTATGTGAAACTGCGCGTTCCGTTGGCATGGGTGCACTCGCAATTGCAGTGTCACTGGCTAACAGGGTCGAGTACGCAAATGCTTCACTGATGGCACGCGGGTTGTATCCGGCCGCCCTGGCGCGTGCAGTGGGCGTCTCGCCCGTAAAGCCGGGTGTCCCTGGCATTTCGGAATGGGAGCCCGTTCTTCCATTCGCAATTTCATTGGCCAGGTAGGCACTGTGGCTCGACGCTGACTGGTCGAGGCTCGTATCTGATGTCAGCGCGCTGAATCCACAGCGCTGACGCTCGTCCTGCAATGTCCGCAGGACGGCGGCGCGCAGGCCGACTGTGTCCATCGTTCTCGATGTCGTCGTGTCCACGCCAACCGGCGATTTGGCGGGTGCCGTGCTGCCCGTTTCTGTATCTTCAGACGAAGACGCCACATCTGCCTCCTGCGGCGAGGCTGCGGGTTCGCTGCGGGTCGCACTTGCCAAGGCAGAACTATTGGCCGCGCCGCCCCCGCCTCCACACGCGACCAAGAGTGCCGACATTGCAAGAACGACTGTAGTTCCGAAGACGACCCTTTTATCCAGACCTTGATGGGTGAATGAAATGTGAGACCGGCCACCGATCAGACCCGCATCTGTTCGCACGACAGAACATGTCAGTTGCACGCGATTGACGCGCCGCAAGTGTGAAGTCTGCGTTGGATGAGGGCTGTGCTCTGGAAAGTCGAAGAGAAAACCGGAGAAGCGAGTCAGAAGGAGAGCGGCCGATCGAACGATAAAATGCATACTAAAGTCGTAAATTAGAGGATCAATTTGTACGACTAAAGTATTCAATGAGATTCATCTGAAGATGTAACAGCCGCTGTGGCATGTGGCCACACTTGAAGGCAGACATCGCCAACCATTGGCTGTCTCGGCCGCCGCCTGAACGACAGGGCTGTCCACATCGCTCAAGGCTTCCAAGCTGACCCCGATTGCGACGGACCGGCAGGTCAAGGGCGGCTAGCGATCCGCGCGACAAGAAGCAACTCACACAGTAGGGGAGCCACCAGGCCCAGGTGACCCGCCGGATGTGGCATTCGCGGGCAATGCCGGCGCCGGGCGCCGGTTCTTCAGGCGTGTGGCATTGCCCGGAATGCCACCAGTTGCTCCGCGGCCGCAGAGTGCGCGGCCAGCCTGGGATGCCGTCGGGGGTCGATCTCGCCCGGCCGCATCCTCTGCGTAAAGTGCCAGGCGACGGCGGCAGTGATGCCAGCCTGATCCATCAGCAGCGGGCCGACTGACAGTGCCGACCGCGTCATCTCCACTTCGAGTTCCAGATATGCCGCTGCGAGTTGCGCCTGCACGCGCTGCAGCCACGGCGCGTGCATCTTCTCGGATGGGCGAAGCCCGTGCTCGTAGACGATCTGCACCGTTTTCTCGCATGCGGCCAGCGCCAGCCCGATGACGCGCAGTGTGCGCAGTCGCGCTTGACGATCGATGGGCATCAAGCTGCGGCCGGCGACCGATTCCACGTGATCGATGATCAAGGTCGAGTCCATGAGAATCTCGCCGTCATCGCATACGAGTGTCGGCGCCTTGACCACTGGATTGATGCGACTGAACGCGTCGAAGGTACTGAAGACGGACAGAGGCCGATGCACGAAGGGTATGTCGAGCAGTTCCAGCGTGATGGCCACGCGCCGCACGTAAGGGGAGTCGAGCATGCCGATGAGTTCCATGAAGCTTCCTGAAAAGAGGTTCGCCCATCATGGGCGTTGCGCATCGACGATAGAGAATCGAGGCTTGCCGGCCCATGCGAATGCATCGGAATCCGGCCTGGCAAACCGATGAGTCATCGGTTGCTTTCCTGCTTTCGTGGAGTCATCGTGAAATTGGACAAGAAGGACCGGCAGATACTCGAGGCGTTGCAGCTCGACGCACGCCAGAGCCTCGCGGCGCTGGGCAAGCGCATTGGGCTTTCCCAGCCTGCGATGAGTGAGCGAGTCCGCAAACTGGAGGAAGCCGGTGTGATCGAAGGCTACGGTGCCCGCGTGAATCTGAGCGCGATCGGCGTTGGTCTGATGGCCATCATCCGGATCGAGACCACGCACGCCGGCATCCGCAAATACATCGCGCTCTTCGAGCAGATGCCTGAGGTGCTCGAGGCCGACCGGGTGACCGGCGAGGACTGCTTCATCGTGCGCTGCGCGATCTCCGAGCCACAGGACCTGGAGCGCGTGGTCGATGCATTGGCGCAATACGGCGCCGTCACGACCTCGCTGGTGCTGTCGAGCCCGGTACGCAAGGTCGCTACCGTGCTCGCTGCGCGCCACACGGAGGCCTGAGAGCATCGGGCAGCAGAAGCGCTGCAGTCGTTACAACTGCAGCCGGCGCGCGTAGCCCGTCATCTCGAGATAGCCACGGCCTACACGCCGACCGCCGGCATCCAGCAGCTCGCTCAGGCCTTCCCAATAGATCGCACCTGTGGAACTGCTGCTGTCGAGTTCCTGGTCGTCCAGAAGGGCGTTCACGGTGAAGACGCCAGCGGGCGTCTGCAGGCGCCATCGGGTCGGATAGGTCGTGTTGCTGCGCGGACTGGTCCAGCGGCGCTCGGCTTCGAAATTCAGGTCAGCCGGACCAAAGGTGCGCAGTCGGCCGTCAGCGTTGCGCAGAGACCCACCGAACCACAGTGCGCTGCCGTCGGCTCTGCGCAGGCGGAAGGCCGTCAAGGCGCCGCCGTCGTCCAGGTTCATGCCGATCCAGTCCCAGCCGACTGCTTCGCGATGCAGCAGCGCTTCGCTCCACTCGTGGTCGAGCCAGGCAGTGCCATGGACGTCGAAGCGATTTCCCTTCAGGGTGATCGTGCCCCGCGTATCGAGCTGCGGTTCGCTGTAGTAATAGCTGGCTTGCTCCGAGTCGGGCCCCTTGCGTGACAGTCCTGCTTGTCCCTGCAGCAGCAACGACTGCCTTGGTCTGAGGCGCAGGTCCAGCGCAAAGCCATTGGCGGGAAGCCACGCGACGTACAGACCCGAATCCTCGCGTCTCAGCGACCAATCGCGCAATTGCACGGCCGTGTTCCGGATGTCGGCATCGGCCACGCCGAAGCCCGCACGTGCGATGCGCTGGTCATGCCACAGCCGACGCCCTTCGAGATCGGTCACGGCCGCGTGCGCGAAGATCAGCTGGCGCGCCGCGAAGCCGGACTGGAGCGACTGCGCCACGTCGACGCGCGAGCGAAAGAAGGTCAGCTGGAATCCGAACATCCGGGTGCCGGCTTCTGCATGGCCGGTCATGTACCACCATTCCGTGCGCAGATCCGGATGGCTGCCGAAGTCGCGTGGGAATACGAGCGTGCGCAGCGGCAGCGCATGTGCCGCCGATGTCCACCAGCCGGCCAGCGTACCGATCAGCAGCGCGCGTCGCGACATGCCGGCGGGCGATGTCGCACTCACGTGGGTCATGCCCTGCATCACCAGTCCTCCTTGACCGCGAGCACCGCATCGCGCCCGGCCGCCGAGCGTCCGGTGAGCCAGGCCGTGATCGTGCCGGCGGCGACCACGGCCGCGCACAACGCCGCGAGGCGCAGCCATGGCACCAGCAGGTCCATCGTCCAGTGGAAACTCTGCGGGTTGACGACGTGCACCAGCACCACCGACACCGCCAGCCCGAGTCCCAGACCGGCGATGGCGCCGATGGCCGTCCAGGCGGCGCCTTCGCCGGCGACCACCACCAGCACCTGTACGCGCGTGAATCCGAGATGCGCCAGCAGCCCGAATTCCTTGCGTCGTGCGAGCACCTGCGCGCTGAAGCTGGCGGCGATGCCAAACAGGCCGATCGCGATCGCCACTGCTTGCAGCCAGTAAGTCACCGCGAAGCTGCGGTCGAAGATGCGCAAGGAACTGGCGCGGATCTCCGCGACGGACGACATCTCTATCGGCACCGCATCGCCGAGCGTACGCCCG
>CAIQMJ010001252.1 GCA_903872875.1 uncultured Variovorax sp. | reverse complement strand
TAGGCCTTGAGCATCTTGTTCTCGAAGTTCTGGCTGTCGACGACGGCCTTGGCGACGTCGTAGAAGCTGATCACGCCCATCAGCATCCGCTTGTCCATCACGGGCATGTAGCGCGCGTGGCGCTGCAGCATGATGCGGCGGATCTCGTCGAGATCGGTTTCGCCGGTGCAAGTGACGGGCGCGTCGTCCATCGACTTGCGCACCAGCGTCGTGCCGACCGTGCCGCCGTTGTTGACGATCGCCACGATGACCTCGCGGAAGGTCAGCATGCCGACGAGGTCGCCGTGCTCCATGACGACGAGGGAACCGATGTCCTTCTCGGCCATCACGGTCACGGCGGCGGCCAAGGGTTCGTCGGGCGTGACCGTGTAGAGCGTGTTGCCCTTGACGCGCAGGATGTCGCTGACTTTCATCGTAAATACCTCGGAGGTCGTCTTCTGTGACTGACGGGCGGAGTCCCTTTTTGAATATAGCCCATGTCGCTCACAATAGGCGCCCTGCCCCGTCACGAGGGTGCGACTGTGGGGTCGCACACGTGACGGAGCGTTACGAAAGTGAGACATGCCAGGCTATTCCGACCCCGGATTCGACACCCTCGCGCTGCACGCCGGCGCCGCTCCCGACCCCGCGACCGGCGCGCGCGCCGTGCCGATCCACCTCACGACGTCGTTCGTGTTCGAGTCCAGCGACCATGCGGCGGCGCTGTTCAACCTGGAACGCGCCGGCCACGTCTACAGCCGCATCAGCAACCCGACCAACGCGGTGCTCGAACAGCGCGTCTCGGCGCTCGAAGGCGGCATCGGCGCCATCGCGACCGCCAGCGGCCAGGCCGCGCTGCACCTGAGCGTCGCCTCGCTGATGGGCGCCGGCTCGCACATCGTGGCCAGCACCGCGCTGTACGGCGGATCGCAGAACCTGCTGAACTACACGATGCGCCGCTTCGGCATCGAGACGACCTTCGTGAAGCCCGGCGACTTCGACGGGTGGCGCGCCGCGATCCGGCCGAATACCAAGCTGCTGTTCGGCGAGACGGTCGGCAATCCCGGCCTCGACGTGCTCGACATCCCGACCGTCAGCGACATCGCGCATGCGGCCGGCGTGCCGTTGCTGGTCGACTCGACGCTGACCTCGCCCTACCTGATCAAGCCCTTCGACCACGGCGCCGACCTGGTCTATCACTCGGCGACCAAGTTCCTGTCGGGCCACGGCACGGTGATCGGCGGCGTGGTGGTCGACGGCGGCAGTTTCGACTGGGACAAGTCGGGCAAGTTCGCCGAGCTGAGCCAGGCCTACGACGGCTTCCACAACATGGTGTTCAGCGAGGAAAGCACGGTCGGCGCGTTCCTGCTGCGCGCACGCCGCGAAGGCCTGCGCGACTTCGGCGCATCGATGAGCCCGCACACCGCCTGGCTGATCCTGCAGGGCATCGAAACGCTGCCGCTGCGCATGGAGCGCCACATCGACAACACGCAGAAGGTCGTGGAGTTTCTCGCCGCGCATCCCTTCGTCTCACGCGTCGGGCATCCGCTGATGGAATCGCACCCGAGCCACAAGCTGGCCGGCAAGCTGCTGCGCCACGGGGCGCGCGGCGCGGGCGCGGTGTTCAGCTTCGACATCAAGGGCAGCCGCGAACAGGGCAAGAAGTTCATCGAGGCGCTCAAGCTGTTCAGCCATCTGGCCAACGTGGGCGACTGCCGCAGCCTGGTGATCCACCCGGCCAGCACCACGCATTTCCGCATGACCGACGAGGCGCTTGCCGGCGCGGGCATCGGCCAGGGGACGATCCGCCTGTCGATCGGGCTGGAAGACCCGGCCGACCTGATCGACGACCTGAAGCGCGCGCTGAAGGCGGCAGAGAAGGCTGCGGTCTGAAAATGGGCGCTTGCTTTTCTGTTCGCCACCGCGCGCATGAAGTGGATGGTTCGGGGCGGGCTCACGCCGACGGCGTACTCCCCTCCGCGAAT
>CAIQMJ010001251.1 GCA_903872875.1 uncultured Variovorax sp. | reverse complement strand
GTCAGCCGGATACAGCACGATGGCTTCTTTCGGCTGGCCGCCTTTTGCGCCCTTTGCACCTTTGGCAAAAACCTGGATCAGGTGGAAGCCGCGGTCCTTGACGGGCCCGACCTGCACCGGCACCTCGTGCGGGCGCCAGAAGCTCGGGAGCGTGAGCGCGACGATCTTCCACCGTGGCCCGTCGTGCAGCACGACCCGCCGTGGCGAGAAGCTGAACGCCGGGTCGGTGGGATGGCCGCGGCCGCTGAAGTCGCATCCAGAGAAGTCGGGCGCCGTGATGTCTTCATCGATCGTGGCGAGGTAGGCCGGTTGCATCGCTTCCACGGTGAAGCGTTGGATTCGCGCACCGCGCAGCACGAGCGACACGTTGTCTTCTTCGGCACACGCCGTGGGACGCGTGCGGTTCTCCACCTGCACCGCCAGCGGCACCGGCGCGGCCGTCACCCCGCCTGTCGTGCCCCAGGCTGCAAGCCAGAATGCCGCAGCGCAGATATTGGATGAGTGCATCGGGTCTCCGGCAGGCGAGATGAATGTGAATGATGGGTGCGGTCCTGCTAGCGCCGGCCCGCGACAAGGTCGCTGAACAACCGATGCTCGCAAGCCGGATCCGAGCATTTGTCGCACGACCAGTGCCAGTCGGACGCGGACGTCTGGGGATTGCCGGCCGGGTCGCCGTCACGGTCCGCGGCCTCCGACGTCCGGAACATGGCGTTCCAGGCGCTCGCAAGGCGCTGCGGCCCGCTGCCATGGACGACCGCATAGGGCACGGCGGCCCGCTGCAAGGTATCGCGCACCCGCGCATCGACAGGCTCGCGCACGTGCGGCCCGTCGCGCTGGAGCCCATCCGGCACCCAGGGCAGGTCCAGCGCAGTCAACAGCGTGATCGCATAGCTGCGCTGCGCCGCCACCGCCTCGGCATAAAGCGATGCGTCGCCGAACAGCATGTCGCTGTAGACGGCCGTCATCAGCGCCGTGGTATCGGCGACGGCGATGCCCCTGGCGGCGGCACCTGCAATGCGCCGGGTCTGCTCGGCAGCGATCGCGGCCTGCTCGTGCGCAGCCGGCGTCCGCTGTTCGCGGTCACACCATTCGCGGAGGTATTCCGGCACCAGCCGGATGGCGAGGCCGCGCTGTGCGAGGTGTGCGGCGACTGCACGCGCGAGCGAGGTCTTGCCCGTGCATTCGGCACCCAGCACCGCGATCACCGTGCCAAAGGGGAGGTCGGGCGTCATGCGGCACGACCTTCGAACCGGCGCTGCCAGGCCAGGTAGCCGGCCACCGCCAGCAGGGCGAAGAGCGCATAGAGCCCGACCGTGAGCCAGAGGCCCTTGTGGATGAAGAGACCCACGCTGACCACGTTGACCGCGATCCATGCGAGCCAGTTCTCGATGTACTTGCGACCCAGCAGGAACTGCCCCACCAGGCTCACGCCCGTTGCGAAGCCGTCCCACCAGGGAACGTCGGTGTTGGTGAAGCGCCGCAGGAACAGCGCGACCGCGAGCCATGCCAGCCCGCTGGCTGCGAGCGTGATGCCCACGCCGCGCCGTGACAGGCGCGCCACACGCAGGGCGGCGCCGTCCTCGCGATGCCCGCGCAGCCATTGGAACCAGCCCCAGAATGCGACGACGGCGAACACGATCTGCAGCGATGCGTCACCGTAGATGCGGGCCTGGGCGAACACGCCGAAATAGAGCAGCGAACTGACGATTCCCAGCGGCCAGCCCCAGTGGAGTTCGCGCATGTTGCACCCGACCATGACGATCGCGAGCGCTGCGGCGATCACCTCCAGCCAACTGGTCGGGGAGCCCCACAGCACGAAGGCCGTTGCAGAAAGAAGATCCGGAATCGCCACTCGTGCCTCGGTATGAAGTGAAAGGCGCAACGGGCGCCAAGAAAAGCACGCTGCAATCTTCGCCGCAAGGCAATGCGCACAAGGTACGCGAGCCGCAGAACACCAGAAACACCGCGGAACCGGCTCCGCCGGGCCATTGGTGTTGCCCCTGGAAGGGGGGCGAAAGGCGACACGCAGTGCGCCGAAGCCTGGGGGGAGAACCTATCTGGTCATTTGGACGAAGACCTCGTCCGGCTTGACCATGCCCAACTCCTGCCGGGCACGTTCCTCGACCATCTCGAGGCCTTCCTTGAGGTCGCTGACCTCGGACGAGAGGCGTTCGTTGGCCAGCGCCGCGTGCGCGTTGGCCTCCTGCTGGCGTGCCAGCTTGTCCTGCAGTTGCGCCACGTCGGGCACGCTCCCGCGACCGGTCCACAGCTGCCACTGAAGAAACAGCAGCAGCAGGACCAGGACAACGGGGACGATCCGGGGGCGCAACGCGGTCAGCGCAGGTTGTAGAACGCGCTGCGGCCCGGGTACACGGCGATGTCGCCCAGGTCTTCCTCGATGCGCAGCAACTGGTTGTACTTGGCGATGCGGTCCGAGCGCGACAGCGAGCCGGTCTTGATCTGGCCGGCGTTGGTGCCCACCGCGATGTCGGCGATCGTCGAGTCTTCGGTTTCGCCGGAGCGGTGCGAGATGACGGCCGTGTAGCCCGCGCGCTTGGCCATCTCGATGGCTGCGAAGGTCTCTGTCAGCGTGCCGATCTGATTGAGCTTGATGAGAACGGCATTGGCCGCGCTCTTGGCGATGCCTTGCTTCAGGCGCGCCGTATTGGTGACGAAGAGATCGTCGCCGACGAGCTGAATCTTGTTGCCCAGCGCCTTGGTCATGGCGATCCAGCCTTCCCAATCGTCCTGGGCATGACCGTCCTCGATGGAGAAGATCGGATATTTTTCGCAGAGCCCGGCATAGAATTCCACCATATCCTCGGAGCTCTTGACTTTCTGTTGCTCCGCGCAAAGGACATACTTTCCGGGGTTCGGGTTACCGCCGAACTTGTCTTTGCCGTAAAAACT
>CAIQMJ010001250.1 GCA_903872875.1 uncultured Variovorax sp. | reverse complement strand
TCGGCCTCGCGACCTTCGGCGAGACGCCCTCGGCCGAGCGGCGGCGTTCGACCCTCCTGCAGATCCTGCGCAAGCCGCTGGGCGAGGCGCTCGGCGAAGACCCGGACGAAGCGCTGCTGGTCGATGCCAGCGGGCTTGCCGGCACACGGATGGCGCGCTGGATCGAGCTGGCGCTGACCGATGCGGATGCGGCGGGCAAGGAGGGCAGGGATCCATCGGTGCCGCTGACGTTGGCGCAACGCGCCCAGCAACTCGACGCGGTGCTGGCACACAACGAGGAGCTCGACGGCTTCCTGGCCGCGCTCGACGGCCGTTACCTGGCATCGCGCTACGGCGGCGACCCCGTGCGCAACCCCGACAGCCTGCCGACCGGCCGCAACCTCTACGGCTTCGACCCGAGCCGGGTGCCGACCCGCGTGGCCTGGGACATCGGCGTTCAGGCGATGAACGCCTGGGTTGCGCAGCATGCGTTGACCAGCGGCGGTCGTGCGCCGGAAAAGATCGCCTTCACGCTCTGGGCCGGCGAGACGCTGCGCCACCAGGGCGTGATGGAAGCGCAGGCGCTGCATGCGATGGGCGTGCGTCCGCGCTGGGACGAGGGCGGACGAGTCATCGGCATCGAGGTGCTGCCGGCGGCCGAGTTGCGCCGGCCGCGGATCGACGTGCTGGTGAGCGTCACCGGCTCGTACCGCGACCAGTTCCCGAACGTGCTGCGCTGGCTCGACGAGGCAGCGCGCCAGGTGGCCGCGCTGCCGGAGGCCCACAACGCCGTGGCGCGCCACAGCCGGGCGATGGCGCGCCGCCTCGAAGCCGACGGCGCCTTGCCCGCGGAGGCGCAGCGCTGGTCGACTGCGCGCGTGTTCTCCAACGCCCAGGGCAGCTACGGCGCCGGGCTGGAGGAGACCGCGCTGGCCACCGATCTCTGGAACGGGCAGCGCCGGGCCGGTGGCGATGCGCAGATGGCGCAGCTCTTCATCGATCGCATGGGGCATGCCTATGGCGATCGGCTCGACGGCGCGGCGCGGTATGCGGCGTTCGCGGCCAACCTGTCTCAGGTCGATGCGGCCTTGCTGTCGCGCACCTCGAACACCTACGGCATGCTGACCAGCGACGACCCGTTCCAGTATCTAGGCGGGCTGTCCCAGGCGGTGCGCCACCTGACTGGCCGCGACCCGGCGCTGTACGTGCAGAACCTGCGCGGCGGGAGCGGCGAGGTACGCACCGACACGGCCGATGGCGCGATCTCCCGCGAAATGCAGACGCGCTACCTGCATCCGCAGTGGATCGCCGCACAGCGCGCGGAAGGCTACAGCGGCACCCTGCAGGTGCTGAAGACCGCGCAATTTCTCTGGGGCTGGCAGGTGACGGCGCCCCAGGTGGTGCGGCCCGACCAGTGGCAGTCGCTGCACGACGTGTACGTGCGCGACCGCTACAGGCTCGGCACGCGTGCATGGCTCGAGGGCAGCAACCGCGCGGCCTTTGCGCAGACGCTCGAACGCATGCTCGATGCGGTGCGGCTCGGCTATTGGCAGCCCGATGCGGCGACGCGGCGCGAGCTGGTTCAAGCCTATGACGCCGCGGCGCGCGCAAGCGCCCTGAAGGAGCGCAACGCCGAGGTTGCGCGCTTCGCTGCGAAGGACCAGTCGGCGCGCAGTGCGGCGCCGTTGCGTGCGCCGGCCCCCGTGGAGGCGCCCGTGGCCGCGAAGGCGACACCCGCCACTGCCGGCAGCGCGAAGCCGGTGGACACCGAATACCCCGCAACGCAGCCCGTGCGGGGGCTCAGGCTGGAGCGCGTGGCGGACGCGGCTGCGCCTGCGGCGAAAGCCGTCGTCACGACGCTCTGTGTGGCGCTCGGCGCGGCGCTGCTGGTCGCGCTGGGCGGTCTGGTGCAGTGGCGGCGCGGTCGCCGCGCACCGCCAGATGCGGCGAAGGCGATCGCATGATCGGCTGGCCGCTCGGCTTGCCCTGGATGGCCGGGGCCGGAGCGTGCGCCACCGTGGCGGCTTTGATGCTGGCGTTGCTGGTCGACCATCTGTTCGGCGAGCCGCCGGTGCGCTGGCATCCGGTGGTGTGGATCGGCACTTACCTGGGCTGGGCCGGCCGCCGGATCGCACCCGCCGCCGGCACGTCCACGACGCGCCGTGCGGACGTCGCCACCTTCGCTGCCGGCACGCTCGCCTGGTGCGTGGGCGCGGCGTTGGTCATCGGCGCTGCGGTGGTGCTGCAGGCCGCGCTGTGGCGCCTTCCGCTCTGGGTTTCGGCGCCGCTCACCGGATTGCTGCTGAAACCGCTGCTGGCCTGGCGGATGCTGCGTACCGAGGTGATGGCGGTCGAGGCCGCACTCGGCGTTTCGCTGGAGGCCGGCCGCGCGCAGCTTGCGCGCCTGGTGAGCCGTGACGTGAGCGCACTCAGCGAAGCCGAGGTCCGGGAAAGCGCGATCGAATCGCTCGCCGAGAACTTCAACGATTCGGTAATGGCACCGCTGTTCTGGTTCGTGCTGCTCGGCCTGCCGGGCGCGGCGCTCTACCGTTTCGCCAACACGGCCGACGCGATGTGGGGCTACCGCGGTCCGCGCGGTGGGCGTGAGTGGGAATGGGCCGGCAAATGGGCGGCGCGCGCCGACGACGTGCTCTCCTGGCTGCCGGCGCGGCTCAGCGCGAGCCTCCTCCTGTGCGTAGGCCGTGCATGGCCGCGTCGGAACCGTGGTGCGGCACGGTGCACGTCACGTTCGGCGCTGCGTCGCGAGGCCCGGCGCACGCCATCGCCCAACAGCGGCTGGCCGATGGCGGCCATGGCATTGCTGCTGGGCGTGCGGCTCGGCAAGCCCGGTGTCTACACGTTGAACGAGACGGGTCGTCCGCCCGCGGCGCCGGACACCGTGCGGGCCGTGCGTCTCGGCTGGCATGCGCTCTTCGGGCTGGTGATGTGCGCATCCGCAGCCACCGCTGCCATGGCGTGGCTGTCGACGACACTGCCGCGATGACATTCCTGCACGGCGCACAGCACGGCGGCCCCGACGCGCAAGGTGCGGCGCCGCACGATTTCTCGACCAACGGCAATGCCTGCGGTCCTTGTCCCGACGCGCTGCGCGCGCTGCAGCGGGCCGACGCCGCGCACTATCCCGATCCTGCCTACACCGTGCTGAGGCAGCGTCTGGCTGGCTTTCATGGCGTCGACGCCGACCGCATCGTGATGGCTGCGAGCGCGAGCGAGTTCATCTTCCGCATCACCGCGGCTGTCGCCGCGCAGCGCGGTGAAGCACCACAGGTGTTGCTGCCGCCGTTGTCCTATGGCGACTACGCACGCGCCGCGCAGGTCTGGCGCTTGCCGGTGCGACGGGTGAACTCGACCGCCGACGCTGCGGCCGAGGCATCGGGTCGCAACAGCACATTGGTCTGGCGGTGCGACCCGTCGAGCCCGCTGGGGCAGTCGGATGCGGGACTCGGCATCGGTCTGCACGCGCTGCCCCATGCGGCCATCTGCGTGGTCGACATGGCCTACGCGCCGCTTCGGCTGGACGGCGGGACGGCCGTTGGCGCGGCGGCGCTCGACCGGGCCTGGCAGCTCTGGACGCCGAACAAGGCACTGGGCCTGACCGGTGTCCGCGCCGCCTATGCGATTGCGCCGATCGCACCGATCGGTGCAGACGGCTTTCGTGATGCGGTCGCCGCACTCTCGCCGTCATGGCCGGTCGGTGCGCATGGCGTCGCAATGCTGGATGCCTGGACGCGCGGGCCGGTGCGCCAATGGCTCGCCGAGAGCCTGCAGACGTTGCGCGGCTGGAAGGCGCGGCAGATCGATCTCTGCGGATCGATGGGGTGGCGCGTCGTGCCCGGCGATGCCAACTTCTTCTGTGCGGCACCGCCTGTCGACGATGTGGCCGCACTGTGCACCAGCCTGCGCGCCCAAGGCGTCAAGCTGCGCGATACGGCGTCTTTCGGGTTGCCGGGGCAGGTACGCGTCGCGGTCCTGGGACCTGCTTCGCAGGCCGCCTTTCATGCGGCGTGGCACGCCGTCGTGAAGGCGGCCGGCTGAAGTCCGGCGGCTGGTTCGGGCTCAGGCGCCTTTCTCGGGCGTCTTGTTCTCGCGCTCCCCGGGATCCTGCAGCTTCCTGTTGCGCACATCCTTCATCATGGCTTCGCCTTCGGTGTCGCGGCCATCGCTGGGGACCGACTCCTCGCGGGTGATCTCCGGCTCCGGGTCTGCGGTGGAGGGCTGGTTCGGCGGCTGGGTGTTCATGCAGGGACTCCTCTGGGTGCTTGGTCATTCACTGTCGTTGTTGCCCGCAGCCGCCGCTTCGGGCATCGGCGCCAACCGCCGTCGGCGAACACCGACAGCCGGAGTGCCGCACGGCCGCTGCGGATCGCTCAGAAGTCGACGCGGAGCGCTGCCAGTGCCTTCAGGTCGGCACCCAGCAGCCGAATCGGCCCTGCGAGCAGCCGGGTGGCTTCCTGCCAGTCCGGACGGCCCGGCCTTTCGGCCCCCATCCGACGCAGCAGGCTGCCGAGTTCCCGCAATGCGTCGGATGGCGAAGCCTCCGTTCGCGGAGCGTCCGTTGCGTTCGTCGCGGGGCTCGTGGTGCGCAGCACGGCTGTCTGCACGGCTTGCGAAACGGCGGGCCACAGCGCGTCGTCGCGCAGGGCGGGCAGTGTGTCGCGCAGGCGGCCGAACAGCGCTGCGTCCTGCGCCAGCCGGCCCAGCATGCGGACCAGCCGGCGGTGCCGGTCGGGCATGGGCGATGGGGCGGTCTCGGACGCACGGTGCGGGCGCTTCCAGCGGTGCTCGCGG
>CAIQMJ010001249.1 GCA_903872875.1 uncultured Variovorax sp. | reverse complement strand
GGCATCGGCCGCGCTGGCGCGACCACCGCGGGCGGCGGCGCGGACGACTTCAACGTCGCCAAGCTGCGGTACCACCGCATCATCATCATGACCGACGCCGACGTCGATGGCGCCCACATCCGTACGCTGCTGCTGACCTTCTTCTACCGGCAGATGCCGGAGCTGGTCGAGCGCGGTCACATCTACATCGCGCAACCGCCGCTGTACAAGGTCAAGGTCGGCAAGGAAGAGCAGTACCTGAAGGACGGGCCGGCCCTCGACGCCTTCCTGCTGAAGGTCGCGCTGAAGGACGCCAGCATCGTGACCGGCGGCCCGAACCCGTCCACGCTCTCCGGCGACACGCTGGCCGAACTGGCGCGCAAGCACCAGTTGGCACAGGCCGTGATCGCGCGCCTGGGCGTGTTCATGGATGCGGCCGCGCTGCGCGCGATCGCAGACGGCGTGTCGCTCGACCTCGACACCACCGAAAGCGCCGAAGCTTCCGCCGTGGCGCTGCAGGCCAAGCTGCGCGAGCTCAACGACACCGGCGCGCCGGCCGAGGTCGCGAGCGAGTTCGACGTGCGCACCGACAAGCCGCTGCTGCGCATCAGCCGCCGCCATCACGGCAACATCAAGAGCAGCGTAATCACGCAGGACTTCGTCCACGGCGCCGACTACGCAGCACTGGCCACGGCGGCAGAAACCTTCCGCGGCCTGCTGGGCGACGGTGCGGTGGTGAAGCGCGGCGAAGGCGAGCGCGTCAAGGAAGAGAAGGTTGCCGACTTCCGCGTGGCGATGAAGTGGCTGATCGGCGAAGCCGAGCGCACCACTTCGCGCCAGCGCTACAAGGGGCTGGGCGAGATGAACCCCGAGCAGCTCTGGGAAACCACGATGGATCCGAACGTGCGCCGCCTGCTGCGCGTGCAGATCGACGATGCGATCGAAGCCGACCGCGTGTTCACGATGCTGATGGGCGACGAAGTCGAGCCGCGGCGCGAGTTCATCGAGCAGAACGCACTGCGGGCGGCGAACATCGACGTCTGACCGCGAGGCGGATGCCGTGCGCCAATGCACGGCATCCGCGCAGGCCAGCGTCCGACAACCATCGTCAATGCTGGCGGCCAGCGCTTCTGCGCGATGCCGCTAACGTGCAAATCTTTGAGACAGAGAGGTTTGCCATGACCAATTCCATTCACTCCACCGTGCCCGGCCGCCCGTCGCGCCTCTGGCTCGCGGCGATTGCCGCTGGCGCGCTGCTGACGCTTTCAGCCTGCGGCGACAGGAACCAGACCGCCGGCCAGAAGGTCGATGCCGCTCTCGCACGGACCGAACAGGCCGGCACCGAGACGATGGCCAAGGCCAAGGAACTGGGCAGCGAAGCCCGCGACAAGATCGCATCGTCGACCGCTTCGGGCGAGTCGTCGATGAAGCGGGGCGCCGCGGATGCGAAGAATGCGGTCGACGACGCGGCCATCACGGCCAAAGTGTCGGCGGGCCTGGCCAAGGACTCGGATCTGAGCGCCATCAAGATCAATGTCGACACCAAGGATGGCGTGGTTCGCCTGCAGGGTCCAGCCCCCACGAGCGCCGCCAAGGACCGGGCTGCGCAGATTGCCAAGGCAGTGACCGGCGTCAACTCGGTCGACAACGAGCTCGAAGTCAAGCCGATGTGACGTCGCACGAGGGCGCGGGGGGCGGAGATCTCCCGTCACGATCGCCATTTCACT
>CAIQMJ010001248.1 GCA_903872875.1 uncultured Variovorax sp. | reverse complement strand
GAGTTCGTCATCCTCGACGAGCCCACTTCCGCGCTGGACGTCTCGATCCAGGCGCAGATCCTCAATCTTCTGCTCGAACTGCGCGAGCAGCTCGAGCTGACCTACCTGTTCATCGGCCACAACCTGTCGGTCATCGAGTTTCTCTGCGACCGCGTGGCCGTGATGGACCAGGGCCGCATCGTCGAAACCTTCGATGCCGGCAACCTGCAGGCCAACGCGCGCCATCCGGTCACCCGTAAGCTACTGGACTCGGTGTTGCCGGTACGCCGCGCGGTGTTGCGCGACGCCTTGGCCGCCTGATCGGAGACCTCTGCCATGCACTTCACGACACAACTCACCGATGCGCCCGACGACCAGGCGCGCGCGGCCATCCTTGACGGCCTCAGGGCCTACAACAGCACCCAGACCGGCATTTCGGACCACCGGCTGCTCGCCGTGCTCCTGCATGACGAGGCGGGCCAGGTGATCGGCGGTCTCTGGGGGCGCACCGGCTATGGCTGGTTGTTCACGGAACTGTTGTTCGTGCCCGAAGCATTGCGCGGGCAGGGCGTTGGCGAGTCGCTGCTGACGCAGGCAGAGGCCCAGGCGCGCGAGCGCGGCTGCCACGGCGCCTGGCTCGACACCTTCGCCTTCCAGGCACGCCCCTTCTATGAGCGGCTGGGCTATGCATGCTTTGGCGAGATCGAGGGCTATCCGCATGGCTTCTCTCGCTTCTTCATGAAGAAGGACCTTGGCACGGCCTGACAGACTGGTGCGGTCCTTGCCGCGGTGCTTCAGCAGCCCATCTCGAACCGGACTTCGTCGGCGATGAAGCTCTTTTCGATCGCGAGCCGGAAGTCCTGGACCTCGCCGCCGATACGGCCCGCGACGAGCCGGATGCGCAGGTTGCCGATGCTGGAGTCAATCGACGAAAACGCACCTTGGCTCACCGTGGTATCTCCTGGATATGGCCTTGTGGATGGAGATCGCTGACTGCTGGATCATGAAGTCAAAACGAATGCGAGGGCAGAGCTGAGATGGTTAAGCCACGGATTCGAGGATCGCGTCGAGGGATACATAGTTTTCCTCAACCTCCCCCGAGCCGAGCGCAGCCTCCACCGCGCGCCGTGTCAGCGTGGGCGCGAAAGACTCGATGAATGTGTAGACGTACGACCTCAGGTAGGCGTCGCGTCGCACGGCCAGCTTGGTCACGTTGATGCCGAACAGATGGCCGGCATCGACCGCGCGCAGCTTGATGTCACGCTCCGCTTCGAAGGCGACCCCGGCCACGATCCCGACGCCCAGGCCCAGTTCGACGTAGGTCTTGATGACATCGGCATCCATGGCGGTGATGACCAGGTTCGGCTTCAGGCCGGCTTCGGCGAAGGCTTGGTCGATGCGCGTGCGCCCCGTGAAGCCGCTGTCGTAGGTGACCAGCGGATGCGCCGCCAGCCGCTCGATGGTCAGCGGTCCGTCGAGCAGGGGATGCCCCGGCGGCGCGATCAGCGAATGCGTCCAGCGAAAGCACGGCATGGCCACCAACTGGGGGTAGTCGCCCAGCGCCTCGGTGGCGATGCCGACGTCGGCATCGCCGTCCAGCAGCATCTGTGCGATCTGCTTGGGCGAGCCTTGGCGCAGGTGCAGCCGCACGTCCGGAAACTGCCCGCGGAACTCCTGCACCGCCACCGGCAATGCGTAGCGCGCCTGCGAGTGCGTTGCAGCGATGGACAGCAGGCCCTTCTCCTGCGCAAGGAACTCCTGGCCCGCCTGGCGCAGGTTGTGACTCTCGATCAGCATGCGCTCGATGATCGGCAGCAGGTGGTCGCCCGGTGCCGTCAGGCCCGTCAGGCGCTTGCCGGCGCGTGCAAAGAGGGCCAGGCCGAGCTCGTCTTCCAGCTCCCGGATCTGGCGGCTCACGCCGGGCTGTGAGGTGTGCAGCGCATGGGCCGTTTCAGTGAGATTGAAACCGTTTCGAACTGCTTCTCGTACGGAGCGCAACTGTTGAAAATTCATGGGAGACCAACGAGAAAAGATACCGAAGGTATGTTCGGAAACCGATTCTGCGAGCGTGGCCTTCAAACTGGAACTATCGAATCGTTGCAATCAAATAAGCGAATGATCTGAGTGCGGACAAAGACATGCATCGGCATTACATGTGTCCAGAAAACGCATCTGGATACTTGGATTCATTCGTTGGTCTGTTCAGGGGCTCTCCAGAGAATCCGCCGGCTCACCGCCGCGTGCCATGTCGACACCGGCTTGTGCGGCGCCTTTCATGATTGGATCACCCATGTCGTTTCGTCGCATTGAAATCTTCGCGCCTCGCGTTCTCTCGGCCCTGCGCATCGTCTCTGCATTTCTGCTGCTGCAGCATGGATCGGCCAAGCTGTTCGGCTTTCCGCACGTCGCGTACTTCGACAACCTGCAGATCGTGTCGCTGATCGGTCTGGCCGGCATCCTGGAAGTCGTCGGTGGCGTCCTGCTGCTGATCGGTCTCTGGACGCGGCCGACCGCATTCATCCTGTCGGGTGAACTCGCCGTGGCCTACTTCATCGGCCATGCCCCCAAGGGCTTCGCATGGGCGCCCTTCCTTAACCAGGGCGAGTCGGCGGTGTTGTTCGCCTTCGTGTTCCTTTACATCGCTGCTGCAGGCGCCGGCCCCTGGAGCATCGATGCCATCCGCCCAAAGAAGATCGCGAAGGCGGCTCAGCCTGTCGCCGCCTGATGCACGAGCGGCTTGGTGCGCCAGGCCGAAGGCGCCCGCGCTCAGAGTGTCAACGTGAATCGCATTTGTATATGCATTTTTTCTCCTTGTCTTCGGGGTGAGGCGAGTCCGACAATTTCATTCGCGTTAACCCTGAGTCGATGTCCGATGGTGCCTAGTGCCATCTTTGGTCGTCTCTTTTTCTTTTCTCTTTCCGCTTCATCCCGATGCTCCGTTCTTTCTCGCGTCGTCTCGCGCTCGTTTCCTTTTTCTCGATCGCCAGCCTGTCCGTCTGCAGTCTCCATGCCGCTGAAAAGCCGCTTCGCATCGGCCTGGGCGCTAGCGTCGGCAACCGTGCGGTCGAGATCGCTGCGAAGGAAGCCAAGGCCCAGGGCCTCGACGTCGAATTGGTCGAATTCAGCGATTGGCGCACGCCCAATTCGGCGGTCGCCAACAAGGAGATTGACGTCAACTATTTCCAGCATCGGCCTTTCCTGGAGAGCTCCAAT
>CAIQMJ010001247.1 GCA_903872875.1 uncultured Variovorax sp. | reverse complement strand
CGCAGGAGCTGATCGCGAACAACGCCGGGCCACGCCGCGTCAGCGAACGGGACGTCGCCTTCGACAAACTCCCCGCCGACTTCTTCGCGACCGCACTCGCAGACGCCAGGCGCAAGAAGCCTTTCCATCCATCGGCCCGCGCCATCGTCGAAGCGGTGCAGGCATCGACTCTGCCTTTTGCCGAAGGGGCAGCCATTGAAGCGCGGCTCTTCGAAGCGCTTCGCCTCTCTCCTCAATCGCAGGCGCTGCGCCATCTCTTCTTTGCGGAGCGCGAAGCCGCCAAGATCCCCGGCCTCGCCAGGGACGTGCAGCTGCGCACCATACGCAAGGTCGGCATCGTCGGCGCCGGCACGATGGGCGGCGGCATCGCAATGAACTTCGCCAATGCTGGCATCAAGGCCGTGCTGATCGAGACCACCCAGGTCGCACTCGAACGCGGCCTCGGCATCGTGCACGCCAACTACGAAGCCACTGCCGCCAAGGGCCGCTTGACAGCCGAGCAGGTGCGGCATCGCATGAGCCTGCTCTCGGGATCGCTCGAGTACACGGAGCTCGCGGACTGCGACCTCGTCATCGAAGCCGTCTTCGAGAACATGGACCTCAAGAAGCAGATCTGCGCGCGCCTCGGCCAAGTCTGCAAGCCCGGCGCGATCATCGCGACCAACACCTCCACGCTCAATGTCGACATGCTCGCCAACGCCACCGGGCGGGCGCGAGACGTGGTCGGCATGCACTTCTTCAGCCCCGCCAATGTGATGCGCCTGCTCGAAGTTGTACGTGGCGCCCAGACCGCCCCCGACGTGCTTGCCACCGCCGTGCAGCTCGCCCGTAAGATCGGCAAGGTCGCCGTCGTTTCGGGGGTGTGCTACGGCTTCATCGGCAACCGCATGGCCGAGGTCTATATGCGCGAGACCGAGTTCTTGATGATGGAGGGCGCGACCCCTGCGCAGATCGATGGCGCGGTCGAGGCCATCGGCATGGCAATGGGCCCCTGCCGCATGCTCGACATGGCCGGTATTGATGTCGGCGCGAAGACGGTCATTGAGTACGGCAAGGCCGGCGGCCTGCCGCCGGACGAAAGCTATCGTGCCGTGGTGCGCAAGATGTTCGAGCTCGGCCGCTTCGGCCAGAAGTCCGGCAGCGGGTATTACAAGTACGAGGGCCGCAAGCCGGTGCCTGACCCGGAAACCGCATTGATCACCAAGTCAGTGGCCGATGCCTACCGCATCGTGCAGCGCAGCGACATCACGCAGCAGGAGATTGTCGAGCGCCTGATGTACCCGCTCATCAACGAGGGCTGCAAGATCCTGGAAGAAGGCATCGCGTACCGCCCCGGCGACATCGACGTCGTGTGGACTGCCGGCTACGGTTTCCCCGATCACCAAGGCGGCCCGATGTTCATGGCCGATACGATCGGCCTGCCGAAGATCGCAGAGCGCATCGCGCACTACGCGAAGACGCGCGGCAACGACTTCGGCTACTGGAGCGTCTCGCCACTCCTTGCCTCCCGCGCCGCACAAAGGCAGCGCATCTCCGACTTCACCGAAAAGCAGTCATCATGAAAGAAGCCGTCATCGTCTCCACCGCCCGCACCGGCATCGGCCGTGCCTTCAAGGGCTCGCTCAACGCGACGAAGTCGCCCACCATGATGGCACACGCCATTTCGCACGCGGTGCAGCGCGCCAAGATCGAGGGTGCCGAGATCGAGGACGTGGTAATCGGCTGCGTGCTCTCCGCCGGCACCGCCGGCATGAACGTCGCGCGCAATGCGCTGCTGGCCGCCGGCCTGCCCGCGAGCGTGTCGGGCCAGACGATGGACCGCCAGTGCGCGTCGGGCCTGATGGCGATCGCGACCGCGGCAAAGCAGGTGATGGTCGACGGAATGGACGTCGTCGTCGCTGGCGGCCATGACAACATCTCAGCCGTGCAGGACGGCTACATGGGCTGGGTCGCGAAGGAGAAGGACCCGAACGTGATTGCCCGCGCCGGGCATGCCTACATGCCGATGCTGCAGACGGCGGAATACGTCTCGAAGAAGTACGGCATCTCGCGTGAGGCGCAGGACCGCTACGCGCTCGAATCGCAGCGCCGCACGGCCGCTGCGCAGGAAGCGGGCCGCTTCGATGCGGAGATCGTGCCCTTCAGCACCACGATGGCGGTGGTCGACAAGGCGACCAAGGAAGTCATATTCAAGGACGTGACTCTGAGCGAGGACGAAGGCACCCGCGCCGACACGACGCTCGAAGGCCTTCAATCCCTCAAGCCCGTGATCGAAGGCGGCATGGTGACGGCCGGAAACGCGAGCCAGCTCTCGGACGGTGCCTCGGCCTGCGTGATCATGGAAGGCGCCCTGGCACAGAAACGTGGCATCGCGCCCTTGGGCATCTACCGAGGCATGGCGGTCGCGGGCTGTACGCCAGAAGAGATGGGCATCGGCCCGATCTATGCCATCCCCAAGCTCCTGAAGCAGCATGGCCTGAAGGTCGACGACATCGGCCTGTGGGAACTCAACGAGGCCTTTGCGTGCCAGGTGCTCTATTGTCGCGACCACCTCGGCATCGACCCGGAGAAGTACAACGTCGATGGCGGCGGCATCTCAATCGGGCATCCCTACGGCATGACGGGCGTGCGCGTGGTCGGGCATGCATTGATCGAAGGCAAGCGGCGCGGGGTGAAGTACGTGGTCGCGACGATGTGCGTGGGCGGCGGCATGGGTGCTGCGGCGCTGTTCGAAGTGGCTTGAACGTGCTGCCCGCAAGCGATGGCCAACTGAATCGACGCGCTCTTCCGGACGCTTCCGCTCTCCGAAAGTCCCAGGCCGATCCCCAAAACCAGCGATGGTCCAAAGTCAGGATCGTTTCGCGGACGCCACACCGCAACGATACACAACGAAGACCTCTCTCGGCACTTGGCGGCCGGGCCCAGTGCCGGCGCCTCGCAAGCGTTCACCTGCATCAGGTCGAAGGCCGGGAGGTCAGTTGACAGCTCGCCATCGAACACCTTGGCGGCTTTTCCACGCACTCTGGGCGAGCGCGTGCAGGTGATGTCCGGGCTCAAGCTCTCGCCGGTGACTTCGAATAGCACTCCCGACAAGGCGTCTCGCAGGGGCGATTCGCCGCCCGACGATACCACCATGTTGGTTGGTTCCCAGCGTCTGCCTCGGCATTCAAGCCGGCCGTCGACATGCGCCTGCTGACCAGCATCGACCCTCGGGGAAGCGCCGATCGATCAGTAGGCTTTGTCGCTGATTCCGTCGACCCGGGGGGGCGCGACGGTACATATGCATCACATCTGCCGATGTTGCTGGGAGAGGTCGCTGGATATGTGGGCAGCATCTGGGCCGAAACACGACCTGCCTTGTTCCCGCAGCTGACGGCTGCATTGGACGAAAGGCCCTGTCACTACCCTGCCTGCCTTTGCAGGAACAGGCCCTGCGTACCATCCCTGTGCCTGCATCCGAGGAATCTTTACCTCGGTGGCAATTTGTCGATCAGCGTCAACACTATGTGCTCGGAAGAAACTTCTCGAAGTGCATTGAGGCTGGTGTCATTCCCTGGTCGCGTATATATTGTTCAACCGCCGTCACCATCGGAGGCGGACCGCACAGGTACAGATCGGCTCGGCCATCGTGGAAGTGGCTCTGCTTCAAGTAGTCGGTCACCACGCCTTTGTGTCGACCGTCAACCGAAGTGTCGACCACAGTGACGGTGTAGTCGAAGGTGGGAAGGCGCTTCTTGAACTCGTCGAGCCAATCGAGGCCCACCACATCATCCTCGCGGGTGACTCCGTAGAGCAGATGTATCGGTACCGACGCGGAAGCATTGGCCATCTGTTCCAGCATGGCGAGAAAGGGCGCCAAGCCGGTGCCACCGGCAATCATCAGCAGAGGGTGTTCTACTTTGCGCAAGTAGAAGCTGCCGAAGGGCGCGCGATAACGAATCTCGTCGCCGACCTTTGCAATGCCGGAGAGCGCCGCACTCATCTTGCCGTTCGGCACATTGCGGATGAGGAAGTTGACTTTGCCGTGGCTCACCCTGGAACTGAAGGAATAGGCGCGGACTTCGTTTGTGCCGGGGACATAGAGGTTGGCGTACTGGCCCGCCAGGAAATGCAGCGTCTCGATCTCCGGGCCTTCCAGCTCCAACCCGATGGTGCTGGCAGACAGCATTTCCAGGCGCGAGATGCGGGCTTTGCGCACCGTGTTGTCGGCTGCGTTGCACGCGACGGAACTGCTGGGAATTCGAATCAAGCAATCAGAGAGCGGACGTGTTTGGCATGTCAGGATGTACCCTTCAGCAGCCTCTGAGGTGCTCAGTGCCTCCTCCACGTAGCCCGTCATCTCGAAGGTGCCGGATTCGCAGATCGATTTACAGGTACCGCAGGCGCCGTCGCGGCAATCCAGAGGGATGTTCACGCCGTGGCGATAGGCCGCGTCGGCAATGGTGTCGCCAGGTAGGCAGACGACGAAGCGAGTGACGCCGTCTTCGAAATTCAATGCGATCGTGCGATGCACGTAGGGCTCCTGGATGAAGGTCATCGATATTGCACCCTGACCGTCGTGCAGGTGCGAGGTGCGAGGTGCGAGGCGCAGCGTGGCCCTTCAGACGTGATAGATATCGACCACCTGGTGGATGTAGTCGCTTTTGAGAAGGATGGTTTTCTTCTGGATGCGGATGTTGGCGTCGAGGCGAACCAGGCGGCAGGTCGTGGTGCCGAAGTAGTGGTCCACGACGTTGTGCCGCGTGGTGTAGGTGACCCAGTTGTACTGGACCGTGCAGGCGTTGTCGCCGTTTTCCAATATCTCCAGGTTGGACAGGTTGTGCCCGGTCCGCGGCGGCGGCGTGCTGGCTGCCGACTTCCCAGTGCGGATGCGAAAGACCCGATCCTCGAGGCCGTCGCGGCGCGGGTAATACATCAGTGACACCTCCTTCTGGGGATCGGCCGTGGGCAGCCCATCGTCGTCCCAGGATGGCATCCAGTACTCCACATCCTTGCAGTACTGCTCCAGCCAGGCGTCCCAGTTCTTCTCGTCCAGGTAGCGCGCTTCCCGGTACAGGAAGTCGCGGACCTCGTCATGGCTGAAGCTCATTGCCCCACTCCTTCAGAGTTGATGGCGGCCTCGGCGTCAACGGCCTCTTGCATCTTCTTCACCCAGTACTTGTGATGCACCAGGTAGATGCCCTCGTCCTCGGGGCGGGCACCGCACATCTCGGGCTTCATGCCGATAGCCTGGGCGTTTTCATCCGGACCGTCGATCCAGTGCTTGGCGCCTCGGGAGAGATCGCTCCACGGTGCCAGGCGGCCGTTGTAGCCCTCCTGGCAGGCGCGGAATTCTTCCAGGTCATCGGGTGTGGCCATGCCAGTGGCGTTGAAGAAATCTTCGTACTGACGCAGACGATGGGTGCGACCCTCAGCGCTCTCGCCCTTCGGCGCGACGCAATAAATGGTCACCTCGGTCTTGTCCACCGACAGGGGGCGGAATACTCGGATCTGCGAGCTCATTTGGTCCATCAGGAACAGATTCGGGTACAGGCACAGGTTGCGCGCATGCCCGATCATCCAGTCGGCGCGGGCCTCCCCGCAGCGCTCGACCAGCTCGGCGCGGCGCTCATACAGCGCGCGATCCTGCGGGTTGGGCCAGCGCGACCACAGGCAGATGTGGCCGTTGTCGAAGGCGAAGAAGCCACCTGGCTGCTTGGCCCAGGTGCCTACTTCCATGGCCTTGACGTCGTCGATGGACAGACCGGCCTTTCGTCGGGAGGTGGTGGCCACGTAGTTCCAGTGCACGGCGGTGACGTGGTAGCCGTCGGCGCCGTTTTCCGCCTGCAGCTTCCAGTTGCCGTCGTAAACGTAGGTCGATGCGCCGCGCACCACTTCCAGGCCTTGCGTCGACTGGTCGACCATCATGTCGATGAGCTTTGCCGCCTCGCCCAGATAGTCGGTCAGAGACTGCACGTCGGCGCTGAGGCTGGCGAACAGAAAGCCGCGGTAGGACTCGAACCGGGGTACCTTCTTCAGATCGTGCGAGCCGGCTTGATTGAAGGCGTCGGGGTAGCCCGCACCCTCGGGGTCCTTGACTTTGACGAGGCTACCGTTGGCGTTGAACGACCAGCCATGGAAGGAGCAGGTATGGACTGCCTTGTTGCCCTTCTTGGTGCGGCACAGGGTGGCGCCACGATGGGCGCAGGCGTTGATGAAGGCGTTGAGCCGGCCCTCTTTGTTGCGGGCGATGAAGATG
>CAIQMJ010001246.1 GCA_903872875.1 uncultured Variovorax sp. | reverse complement strand
GTGCTGCTGCTCGACGAAATCGAAAAAGCGCACCCGGACATCTTCAACGTTCTGCTGCAGGTGATGGACCATGGCACCCTGACCGACAACAACGGGCGCAAGGCCGACTTCCGCAACGTGATCCTGATCATGACCACGAACGCGGGCGCCGAGACCATGAACAAGGCGACCATCGGCCTCACCAACCCGCGTGAGGCGGGCGACGAGATGGCTGACATCAAGCGTCTGTTCACGCCCGAGTTCCGCAACCGCCTGGACGCGCTGGTGAGCTTCAAGGCGCTGGACGAGACGGTCATCCTGCGGGTGGTCGACAAGTTCCTGCTGCAGCTTGAAACCCAGCTGGCCGAGAAGAAGGTCGACGTCACTTTCACCGACGCGCTGCGCAAGCATCTCGCGAAGAAGGGCTTCGATCCATTGATGGGCGCGCGGCCGATGCAACGCCTGATCCAGGACACGATTCGTCGTGCGCTGGCCGACGAGTTGCTGTTCGGACGTCTGCAGGATGGCGGTCGCCTGACCGTCGACCTCGACGACAAGGACGAAGTGCAGCTCGACATCCAGCCGCTGCCGAAGAAGGAAGGCAAGGCCAAGCCCGAAGCGGAAGAAGCCGCCGCCGGGTGATTGGGCTCGCCCCCGGGCTTGCTCGCTTCAAGTAGCAGCGCCAACCCCCTTCCGGGGGCGACACCCGCGGCCCGGCAGAGCCGGTTCCGCGGTGTCTCTGGGAGGGACAGAAAAGGCCGGTAGCATTGCTGCCGGCCTTTTTCCATTTCCAATCGATCGTTCTCTTGCTGCTTCCCACACTCAGTCCTGAATGGAAGACCGGGCTTTCGTTCGCCTGGAGCGGCTACATCGCCGTGCTGTCCGTCTGGATCGTGATGCAGAAGCGCGCGCCGGTGTCCACGATGAGCTGGATCCTGTCGCTGGCGCTGCTGCCTTTCGGCGGCTTCCTGATCTATTACTTCCTCGGACCACAACGACTCAGGAAGCAGCAGCTCAAGCGGTTGCGCAGCCGCCTCAAGGCGCAGTCGTCGGCCGAGGTCGCGCGGCTGCGCAATGCGGGCGCCAGTGCGCCGCCCGCGCTGCGGCAGATGGCCGAACTGGGTGCGGCGGCCTGCGGCATGCCGGTGTCAAGCGCGACCAGCGCCACACTGCTGTCCGGCGGCGCACGCACCTTCGACGCGATCTTCGAAGCCGTGCGCGAGGCCACAGACCACATCCATCTCGAGTACTACATCTTCGAGCCCGACCACATCGGCACCGCGCTGCGCGACCTGCTGATCGAACGCGCACAGGCGGGCGTCACGGTGCGATTGCTGCTCGATGCGCTGGGCTCGAAGCGCATCGGTCGGAAGTTCATCGCGCCGATGCATGCGGCGGGCATCCACGTCGCGCTGTTCCATGACACACGCATCGGCCGGCGCCTGCGCCCGGTCACCAACTACCGCAGCCATCGCAAGATCGCGGTGTGCGACGGCCGCATCGGCTTCACCGGCGGCGTGAACATCACCGATGAGGAAGACCGTCGCACGCGGCCCGACGCCTACCACGATGTCCATCTGCGCTTCGAAGGCAGTGCGGTTCGCTGGTTGCAGGCGACCTTCCTCGAGGATTGGACCTATGCCACCGGCGAAGACGTGCGGTCGATGGCAGGCGGCGTCGATCGACTGCTGCCCGAGCTGGAGGCGGGCGACATTCCCATGCAGATCGTCACCAGCGGACCGGACACGCCGCTGGAGGCCATCCACCGCATGCATGTGGCTGCGATTCATTCGGCGACGCACCGTGCCTGGCTGACCACACCCTATTTCGTACCGGGCGAGCCGGCGCTGATGGCGCTGACCAGTGCGGCGCTGCGTGGGGTCGATGTGCGGCTGCTGGTGCCGCGCCGCAGCGACTCTGCGATCGTCAGCGCCGCCGCGCGCTCCTACTACGACGAACTGCTCGGGGCCGGCGTGAAGATATGGGAATACAAGGCACGCATGTTGCACTCCAAGACGATGGTGGTCGATGACCAGTGCGCGATGATCGGCACT
>CAIQMJ010001245.1 GCA_903872875.1 uncultured Variovorax sp. | reverse complement strand
CCGCCGCTATCCGCACATTCTGATCGACGAAGCGCAGGACATCGGTACGGCTCATCAGGCCATCATCGAGCAGCTTGTCGGTGCGGGCTGCCAGGTCTCGTTGATCGGTGATCCAAACCAAGGCATCTACGAGTTCGCCGGTGCCAATGGGGCGTTCCTGACACGGTACGGTCAGCGGGAAGGTGTCAACAGTCTCCACCTGACCAGGAACTTCCGGTCTGTGCCAGCGATTCTGGATTTGGCCAATATGCTGTCAACGCGGGCAGACACCGCGGACAGGTTAGTGCCCGATACGACGCATGGCGCTTTCTTCGTGCCCTACCGGAACGCCGAACGCGAGAACCTCATCGCTGCTTTCCAGGCGGCGGTGCTGGCGGCCGACCTGAAGCTGGAAAGCTCGGCCGTGCTGTGCCGCGCCCGGGACATGGCCAACAAGCTCGGCGGCAACGAAGGGGCGCCAGGCCAGGGAACCGTCAAGGCTCTCGCACAGGCCGCCATCCTGCGCGACCGGCACCAGGACTATCTCGCCGCGTTCAAGCTGGTGGCTTCCGGCATCGTCGGTCTACTTGCCAACCCGCCGCAGGGACTGGTGGCAAGGATCACGCAGCCCGCGCGCTACCCGGATGATCGAATGCTGCGACGGCTCGTTTGGGCATTCACACGCAATCGGGATTCGGGGCTGCCGGCCGCGACATTGACCGGGGACACGCAGTGGCATCCGCTGCTGCTGGAACGGACGAGGACATTGCTGGCGCAAATCGCACAAGACCACGGCTTGGCGAGCACCAACAACCTGGGCAACAAGCTCGCAAAAAGGGGGTTGCCCAATGCGCCGCTGATCACCGCCGCTGACTTGGCAGCGAACGACGACGCACCGCGCATCCGAGTGGACACAGTCCATCAGGCGAAGGGCGAAAGCCTTGATGCTGTGCTGTACTTGGCGAACCGGGAACACGCCAATGCGCTGCTGGCCGGCGTAGACACCGAAGTCGGGCGCATCGGCTATGTTGCCGTGACTCGCGCCCGCAATCTTCTGTGGCTCGGTGTACCGGCCAATGCGCTGGAGGAATTGAGACCCGTCTTGCTTGAACGGGGGTTTCAGGAAGCCGGCGCAGCGATAGCCCTAGCGTAGCAGCCGTCAGGCCGCTCGCAAGTCGCTCGAACTCCGAGACAGCGTCTCGGAAATCCTGATGCCTATGGTAAGGCAGGGATTGAAGCCGGATCGCCCAGCAGCGCCGACGGCGCTGCGGACGACGCAAATCCCTGGTGCCTGGTCATGCCGTCGCTTCGGCAGGCTGCTGCTTGGCGCCGGTGATCGCCTTGCGCCGACTCGCCACCAGTTCGGCGGCCTCCCGGACCGGCTTGTCCTCGGTGTGGACATAGCGCATGAACATCACCACGGTCTTGTGCGCCGTGAGTGCCATGCCGACCTTGACCGGAATGCCCGAGTTCGCAATGTCGGTCGCCGAGCGGTGTCGAATGCCGTGCGTCCCCACGTGCGTTGCCCCCGCAGCTTTGAGTGCACGGCTCCAGCCGCCGTAATACTCGCCTGTGGTCAGGTGTTGTCCCGGATGGCGCGGCGACGGTAGCACATAGCGAGCGCCTTCCTTGTGCGGCGCTGTCGAAAGCAGCCGGTAGGCTTCCTCGCTCATGGGCTTGGACATGCCGCCGGTCTTGCTGTCAGGCCAGACGACCCGCCGGTTCTCCAGATCGACCCATTCCCATTCGAGCGAGACGATTTCGCCACGGCGGCCAGCGAACTCGAACTGCAGGCGGATCGCCAACGGGACCACGTAGTTCTCCAGCCCTTCGGCCTCGATCTTGTCAAGCTGTCGGAACAGCTTGCCCATGTCCTCGTCGCTGATGAGATGGGTGGACTTGCCAGCCGGAAACAACTGGATATGCCGGCAGGGGTTGCTGCCATCGGGCCGGTAGCCCCACACCTCGGCCAGATTGAACATCTTGCGCAAGATGCTGAACGCCGTGTTCGCCTCGGTGGGCTTGTACGAAAACTTTTCCATCAGCCCGGCAATGTCGGGGCGCTTCACGTCCTGGACCTTCTTGCGGCCCAGCAGCGGGATGATGCAGCGGTCGATGACGCGCTGATAGCCGACCTGGGTGCTGGGCTTGTTGCGCTTCTTGGAGTGATCCTCCATGAACTTCTTGCACAGCTCCTCGACGGTAGGTGCTTTGCGCGCTTCGGCCTTGGCTGCGCCGGGATCACCGCCCCGACGTACCTGAGCCAGCCACTCCTGTGCCAAGGATCGGGCCTGTTCGACAGTCAGCTCTCCGTACTGACCGAGCGCGGGCTTGCGGCGCTCGCCGGCGTTCGTCCGGTACTGGAGCATGAACACCTTGCGACCCGATGGGGTAATCTTGCACAAGAAGCCGGGCACCAACGTGTCCCGGAGTTCGACGGCCTGCGCCTGGGGTTGTGCCGCATCGACAGCGGACTTGGTGAGCTTGATCTTTGCCATGATGACTCCTCGGAGAGACCCGGTTCCCAGGAGCCTTCTAGGGGCCAACAGAGGGGAAGTCGGGTCAAGTTTCGGAAAGCACCGGCATATGTTGAACTCGCCTAAGTCCTTGATAAACCTGCTGTATCTGGCTGTGGCGTAGTCCAGCGAAGTCCGGTGCTGGAGGCATCCTGAAATGAAAAAAGCCCGTCCCGGGCAACCGGAGCGGGCTTTTCAACGTCTGTCGCCTGCGTCTACTTCGGCAGCGCGTAGGCAATGATGTAGTCGCCGCGGTCAGGCGATCCGCGCGCGCCGCCGACCGAGATGACCACGTACTGCCGGCCGCTGTCGGGCGACATGTAGCTCATCGGCGTGGCCTGGGCGCCGACCGGCAGACGGGCTTTCCAGAGTTCGTCGCCATTGGCGGCGTCGATCGCGCGCAGGTAGTAGTCCTGCGTGCCCGCGTAGAACACCAGGCCGCCCTGCGTGGTGACCGGGCCGCCCAGCGTCGGCATTCCGACCGGCATGTTCATGCCGGTGGCGATGCCCAGCGGGCCGCTGTCGTGCACCGTGCCCATCGGCACCTGCCAGACGATCTGCCGTGTGTTCAGGTCGATGGCCGTGAGCGCGCCATACGGCGGCTTGTGGCAAGGCACGCCGAGCACCGACATGAACATGTTCTTGTCGGCTCCGAAAGGCGTGCCGGTCTGCGGCGCCAGGCCAGCGTGGCCGTCCGCGCCGGCACGCTTGGCGGCCAGGCGGCGCTCGGTCTCTTCGCGCGGGATCAGCTGCACGACTTGCGGGATGCGCATGTCGTTGACGATGAGCGTGCCGTTGCGTTCGTCGATCGACGAACTGCCCCAGTTCATGCCGCCGTAGAAGCCGGGGTACTGCAGGCTCTTGGTGGTGCCGGGCGGCGTGAATTCGCCTTCGTAGCGCATTTCCTTGAAGGCGATGCGGCACAGCAGCTGGTCGAAGGGCGTGGTGCCCCACATGTCGGCTTCGGTCAGCGTGTTGGCGCCGATGCTGGGCATGCCCACCGAGTACGGCTGCGTGGGCGACAGGAAGTCGCCCTTGGCCGCGCCCTGCGGCACCGGCTTCTCCTGCACCTCGGCGATCGGCTTGCCGTCGCGGCGGTCGAGCATGAAGATCTGGCCGCGCTTGGTGGTCTGCACCAGCGCCGGCACCGTGTTGCCGCTCTTGTCGCGCACGTCGTACAGAGCGGGCTGGGAGGGCACGTCGTAGTCCCACACGTCGTGGTGGGTGGTCTGGAACTTCCAGCGTTCGCGGCCGGTCTGGATGTCCAGCGCGACGACGGAGGCCGAGTATTCCTCGGCCTCCTTGCTGCGGCTGCCGCCCCAGAAGTCGGGCGTGGCATTGCCGGTGGGCAGGTAGACCAGGCCGAGCTTGTCGTCGAACGACGGCGTCGACCAGACGTTCGGCGTGCCGCGCGTGTAGGTCCCGCCGGCCGGTGGCTCGGCCGTGATCGCCGGGTTGCCCATGTCCCAGGCCCAGACCAGTGCGCCGGTGCGTGCGCTGAAGGCGCGCACCACGCCCGATGGCTCGCCCAGCGCCATGTTGTCCCAGACCCAGCCGCCGACGATCACGAGATCGCGCGCAACGGTCGGGGCCGAGGTCTGGAAGTAATAGCCCGGATCGACCTTGCCCATGCCGGCCTTCAGGTCCACGGTGCCGTTGTTGCCGAAGTCGGTGCAGGGCGTGCCGGTGTGGGCGTCGAGCTCCATCAGGCGGCTGTCGATCGTGGTCATCACGATGCGCTGGGCGCATGCACCGTCTGCAGGCGCGGCGGGAGCAGCAGGTGCCGGGGCCGGAGTGGCCGTAGCGGTGGCCGGCGACGTTCCGGTCGCCGGTGCCTGACCCGCGTCGAAATAGCCGACGCCGCGGCAGCGCTGCCACAGCGGCGACTTGGCCTGCGGATCGAACTTCCAGCGTTGTTCACCGGTGTCGGCATTGAGCGCGAAGATCACGTTGTGCGGCGTGCAGGCGTAGACCGTGTTGCCGATCTGGATCGGCGTGTTCTGATCTTCCGTCATGCCCTTGGTATCGCGTCCGGTACGGAATGTCCAGGCGACCTTCAGGTCCTTCACGTTGGCCGGCGTGATCTGGTCCACCGGTGCGAAGCGCGTGCCGTTGGGTGTGCGGCCGTAGTGCGTCCAGTTCGACGCGGCAGGCGCGGCAGCGGGCACGGCAGCGGCGGCTGCGGCCGCCCCCGACGGGCGTGTCACGCCATGCGGCACGAAGGCAAAACCCAGCGTGCCCAGCAGGCAGATGAAGAACAGGCCCGCCAAGCCGAAGGCCGGCTTCGTGCCCAGCGAACCCAGCCGAGGCGCAAGCAGCATGCCGATCATGGTCAGTACCGCGAGCATCACCAGGCGTGGCAGCAACTGCCAATAGTCGAAGCCGACTTCGGCAAGAGCCCAGATCACGGTGGCGATGAAGACCAGGCCGAGCCAGGCGGTCGCCGAAGGCCGGCGCCGAACATATTGGAAGCCCGCGATCAGCAGGCCGAGGCCGGCGAGCAGGTAGTACCACGAGCCACCGAGGCCCATGAGGCGTGCGCCGCCGACGGCCAGTGCGGCGCCGCACAGCAGCAGCACGATCCCGAACAGCGGCGGCAGCCATCCCGGGCTGCGCTGGCGGGTTTTGGATTGAGTCGACAAACAGGTTCTCCTTCGATCTTCTTGAAAAGCGACATCGCCGCAACGGGACATCGTGCGAGGGCCGCACAAGCACAGCACAGGACTGCGTTGCGCGACCCGTTGTCGGTGCGGAGAAGCGGCTGGCTGCAGGAGCGCTGGCGTTCTTCGGCGCGTGGCGACAAATGGGAAAGGATGGAACGGGCTATCCCGAGGCGTCGGGTGCCGGTCGCGGGTCGATGCCGGCGTGCAGCAATTGCAAGGCACGACGTGCGAGCCCACGACGTTCGGCAGCACCGCCGCCGCGCAGCGACGCGCCGAGCATGTTGCAGATCAACAGGACATCGGCGATTCGCAGGTCGGCTCGGCAAAGGCCCGTGCCGATGGCCCGCCGGAGAGGTTGCTTGAAGATGGTCGCGATGCGCCGTCGAGCCGACTGCACGATCGGGTCCGCACGATCGACGGCGCGCCAGAAATCGACCAGCGGGGCGGAGCCCGCGATGTTTTGTCCGAAACGCTCGAACAACAGGAAGAGCGCATCCTCGCGATCGGTCAACGTCATGGCATGCGCTTCGAGCGCGCTGAGCGCGCGATCGAGCAATGCTTCCATCAGCGCAGTGCGGTGCGGAAAGTTGCGGTAGAGCGTGGCGCGGCCGACACCCGCATGCGCCACCACGAGGTCGAGTGGTGCCGTCACTCCGTGTTCGGAGAACACGGCATCGGCGGCGGCGAGAAGGACCTCACGGTGCGCGGTCGCGTCGGCTCGGGATTTGCGCATCCCAAAATTATCGGACAAAAATGTCCGCTTTGCTGGCGGCTTGCCTCCGGCCGCCAGCACGATCCATCGTGCGGAGGCGTGCCTCCCTTCGTTCAGTGCATCACTTGGGCGTGCCGGTCGCCGTCGCGGGGTTGGTCGGCACCTCTGGCTTTTCGCCCTTCTGTCCGAATTGCGGCTTGGTCTTCAGGACGTCCTGCCGTACCTCTGCGCGGGTGGTGCCGCTGATTGGCGTGGGCGCCATGTTGGGCTGGTTGTTGCGCATGGTGCTGGCCTCGCCAGCGGGCGTGTTCGTATTGGACATGCTCTTGTTCTGCATGCGGGCCTCGGCCTTCACGGCTTCGCGCGACGCCGGGACACCACCGGCGACGGGTGGCGTGACGACGGGTGCCTGCGCCGCCGCAGCACCTGCAGCCAGGACACCTGCGAACAGGGCGGATGCGAGGATGCACTTTTTCATTTCTGTCTCCTTGGAAGAGTGTTGAAAAACGAGGCATCGTCTTTTCGAGACCTCTGAAAGTCACCGTAGAAGCCTCGGGCATTGCGGATGTCAGGCGGCGGTAGCCGCTGCTGTAGGACGTGGCGGCACCTGCGGCGAAGATGGTGGAGCGTCCTACAGCGATGGCGTGGCCGGCCCTCTAAAAAGAGTTTTCCCCCGTCCATCTGTTGTCAGGCCCATCGTGACCGTCGCGCCAACGTCCCTCAAAGTCATGACGGTGAATACCCACAAGGGATTCACCGCATTCAATCGCAAGTTCATCCTGCCCGAGTTGCGCGATGCGGTGCGCACGGTCGGTGCCGATGTCGTATTCCTCCAGGAGGTTCAGGGAACGCACGACCGGCACGCGCGCAAGCACAGCAACTGGCCGAGGCACCGCACTATGAGTTCCTGGCCGATACGATCTGGCCGCAATTCGCCTATGGCCGTAACGCGGTCTATCCGAAGGGGCATCATGGGAATGCCGTGCTGTCGAAGTTCCCTATCGTCAGCTTCACCAATCACGATGTTTCGATCGCCGGCCCCGAAAAGCGCGGGCTGTTGCACTGCACGCTGCGCATTCCGGGCCGTGCCGGCGACGTGCATGTGATTTGCGCGCACCTGGGACTGGCCGAAGCACATCGGCAGCAGCAACTTGAACTGCTCTGCCACATCGTGCGCGACGAGGTTCCGTCCGATGCACCGCTGGTGGTCGCGGGCGACTTCAACGACTGGCGCGGCCGGGCGCACGACATCCTGGCCGAGGGCGCCTCGCTGCACGAGGTCTTCGTGCAGGCGAACGGCAGTGCGGCAAAGACCTTTCCTTCGCGCTTCCCGCTGCTGCCGCTCGACCGCATCTACGTACGCAACGCCGGCGTTCATTCGCCGGTGGTGCTGCCGCGCAAGCCCTGGTCGCATCTGTCGGACCACGCGCCGCTGGTGGCGGAGATCGCGCTGTGAACCGCTGGATCGGCGGCAACAGCATCGAGCTGCTGGAGAACGGCGAGGCGTTCTTCCCGCGCGTGTTCGAGGCCATCCGCGAGGCCGAGCGCGAAGTGATCATCGAGACCTTCATCCTGTTCGACGACAAGGTCGGCCGCGGACTCCAGCAGGCGATGCGTGAGGCCGCCCTGCGGGGCGTGAAGGTCGACCTGATGATCGACGGCTTCGGCTCGCCGGACCTGTCGCCCGCGTTCATAGGGGAGCTGACGTCGGCCGGCGTGAAGGTGCGTGTGTTCGATCCGGGCGAGCGCATCTTCGGACAACGACTCAACATGTTCCGCCGCATGCATCGCAAGATCGTGGTGATCGATGGCGTGCGCGGCTTCATCGGCGGCATCAACTATTCGGCCGACCACCTCGCCGATTTCGGACCGATGG
>CAIQMJ010001244.1 GCA_903872875.1 uncultured Variovorax sp. | reverse complement strand
GGCCGAGGCGGCGCCGATGACGGCTACGCGGTGTACGCGAGCATCGCCTCGCTGCAGGCGATCAAGGCGCAGGGCGTGGCGCATCCGCGCATCGTCGGCATCATCGAGACCTGCGAGGAAAGCGGCTCCTACGACCTGCTGCCCTACGTCAACGCGCTGCGGCCGCGGCTCGGCGAGGTCGCGCTGGTGATTTGCCTCGATTCCGGCGCAGGCAATTACGACCAGCTCTGGCTCACGACCTCGCTGCGCGGGCTGGCCGGCGGCACGCTCAAGGTCGAGGTGCTGACCGAAGGCATCCATTCCGGCGATGCGTCCGGGCTCGTGCCGTCGAGCTTCCGGATCATGCGGCAGGTGCTCGACCGGCTCGAGGACAGCAAGACGGGCCGCCTGCTGCCGGCGAGCTTCCATTGCGAGGTGCCGGCCGATCGGTTGGTACAGGCCAAGGCCACCGCCGCGATCCTCGGCGACGAGTTGTTCAAGCGATTTCCCTGGGCGCACTACGACTGCGACGGCGCGACCGCCTTCGCGCTGCCGACGACCACCGACCCGGTCGAGGCGCTGCTGGCCCGCACCTGGAAGCCGACGCTGTCGGTGACGGGCGCCGAAGGCTTTCCGGCGCTGAAGGACGCCGGGAACGTGCTGCGGCCGTATACCGCCTTCAAGCTCTCGCTGCGGCTGCCGCCGCTGGTCGATGCCGACAAGGCCGTGCAGGAGCTCAAGCATCTGCTCGAGGACAACGCGCCCTACCAGGCCAAGGTCACCTTCGACGGCGGCGGCGGTGCCACCGGCTGGAACGCGCCGACCATCACGCCCTGGTTCGAACGTGCGCTCAATGCCGCGTCTCAGGCGCACTTCGGCGCACCCTGTGGCTACATCGGCCAGGGCGGCACGATCCCGCTGATGAACATGTTGAGCGAGGGCTTCCCGACCGCGCAGATGATGGTCTGCGGCGTGCTCGGGCCGAAGAGCAATGCCCACGGCCCCAACGAATTCCTGCACGTGCCCTACGCCAAGAAGCTCACGGCAGCAGTGGCCGAGGTCATCGCGGCGTTGCCCGTGGCGCAGGCCCGGGCGAAAGAGGAACCGGTTGCGGCCTGATCAAGCCGCCGAAGGCAAAAAAAAGCGCCCCGGAGGGCGCTCGCGGCCATCGGCCGAGTGTCATGTCGACGCATCGTCCGAAGAGATCGATGCCCGACCTATCGCTTTTCCTTGTTCTCGCCGTCGTCGGTGCTTGTGTGTGACAGAACGACGATTTTGCGTGCCGAAGGCGGATCGGCATGTGGGCCGCGGCCGCATTCACGTCGGTGCGTGTGCAAAATTACCGCTTTGCGCCAGCGGGACGGTTAGCGAGCAACGGCGCGCTCACGCCTTCGACGCCCACCAGGCCGAGCACCGTCACCAATGAGTTCTGCGCGCCCTTCCAGGCGTCGGTCAGATCGATCCATTCGGACAGCGCGTGGAAGCCGCCGGTCTTGCCGCCACCGCCGATGATGATGGCCGGAATGCCCAGCGACATCGGCACGTTGGCATCGGTGCTGGCGCCCGACAGCAGTGTTTTCTGGCCGAAGGCCGTATTGGCGCGTGTAGCGGCTTCGACGATGACCGAATCCGACGGCGTGCGGCCGCCCGGACGATCGCCGATCAGCTTGGTCGACACGCTGAGCGTGTCGACACCCCAGCGCTTGTTCTCCTCGGCCACACCGGCGTCGATCGCGGCGAGGATCTGCTTTTCAGTCTCCAGCAGCGGCCCCATCTCATCGGAACGGATGTCGACCGCCATGCGGGCATCCGGCGCGATCGTGTTCACCGAAGTGCCGCCGCCCACCGTGCCGACCGTGAAGGTGGTCTTCGGAAAGGTCGGCGTGCGGATGTCGCCGATCTTGGCGATCGCACGGCCCATGCCGTGGATCGCGCTCGGCACCTGGCCGAAAGCGCCGTAGCTATGACCCCCCGGGCCCTTGAAGGTCACTTCGTAGCGGTGGCTCGCCGTGCCGAGCACCAACACCGCACCCTGGGGCGCAGGTTCGATGCCGACCATGCCGTCGATTTCGGGATGCTCGGCGAACAGCCGTTTCATGCCGCGCAGATTGCCCAGCTCTTCTTCACCGACGTTGCCCACGAACAGCAGGTCGCCGGTGGTGCGGACCTGACGGTCGTTCAGCACCTTGAGCCACGACAGCAGCACGGCCAGGCCGCGCGTGTCGTCGGAGATGCCCGGTGCATAGAGCTTGCCATCGCGTTCCTTGATCTTCACGTCGGTACCGGTCGGAAAGACGGTGTCCAGGTGTGCGGAGATCAGCAGCGTCGGGCCATTGCCGGTGCCTCTGCGCAGTCCGACGACATTGCCTTCGGCGTCGATCTTCGCGTCGGTCAGGCCAAGCGCTTTCATGCGCGCCAGGAAAGCTTCGGCGCGCGCCTGTTCCTTGAAGGGCGGTGCCTCGATCTCGGTGAGCAGGCGAAGATCCTCGATCGAGCGCGCATGGTCCGCCTTCACGGCTTCAAGCAGTTCGGCGATGGCCGGTGCCGCCATCAGCTGCGTGTAGGCCTGGTCGACTTCCGGCCGTACCTGCACCGGCGTCGGCGCGACTGCATTGCTACCCTGGGCCTGCGCGATGCCCGCGCTGCACAGTGCGGCAAGAACGAGGGGAGCGAGGCGAGGGCGGAAGGAGCTATGCATGGTGGTGAAGGCGGTTCGGGATGAAAGACAACCAGCTATTCTTTCGCTTTCCGATGTCGCCCGCTCTTGTTTAATCTGCCGAGTATTCAGTTTTTCTAACATGCGACGCCACATTCCCACCACCCGCGCGTTGCTGGTCTTTGACGCCGTCGCGCGTCACCATGGCGTCGGCAAGGCGGCGGAGGCGCTGTGCCTCACGCACAGCGCCGTCAGTCAGCAACTGCGCCTGCTGGAGGCTCAACTGGGCGTGCGGCTGGTGCAGCGGACCGCGCGTGGATCGAGTCTCACCGATGCCGGGCGCCGCTACCACACACAGATCGCCGCCGACCTGCTGCGGCTGGAGAACCACACGCTCGAGGCGATGGCCCAACGGCCCGATGGGGTGCGCCTGCTGGTGGGTGCCGTCCCCGCATTTGCCGAGCGCTGGCTGGCGCCTCGCCTGCCGGCTTTTCTCGCGCTGCAGCCGTCCTGCAGCCTCCATCTGCAGGTCTTTCCGACGCAGGTCTACATGGAGGAGCCGGCGTTCGACGTGGGCATCCAGTACGACGACGCAGTCTGGCCGCACGCGGCGATCGAACCACTGATGGATGAGCGCTGCGTCACCGTCTGCGCACCTGCCGCTCAGGGGCGCGAACTGATGGCGAGCGGAGATTTCCGCCGAGCCAGTCTCCTGCAACTGAGTTCTCGCCTCGGCGACTGGGAGGACTGGATGGCGCAAGCCGGTATCGTCAATGCGCCGGCCAACACCGTGGCGGGCCATCGTTTCGACCTGTTCTCGATGTTGGTGGAGGCTGTACGCGCCGACCTCGGCATCGGGCTGGTTCCGCAGTATGTGGTGGCGCGGGAACTCGCCGCCGGCGAGTTGGTTCTCGCTCATCCATACGTTGCCGCCGGCCCGCGCGGCTACAGCGTTTTCGTCGCGCCGCACAAGGCGCAGGATCCGCTGACGATGACCTTCGTGCAGTGGCTGCACGCCGTTGTGGACGTCCTCTAGTCGTTGTCTCCCGGCACATTCGTGATGGCGGCGGCTTCAGGAACACGTGCGACGTGTGCGGCGCGGACCGAGGGCATGTAGCGTGCCGCCGCAACTTTCGCGTCATGCAGCGTGCCCTTGATACCCAGCTCTGACTGGCGCATGCGTTCCGCTAGAACCGGGTCCATTGATTTGAGTCGCAGGTCTTCGAGCTGTTTCCGCGTGCCCTTGGCCGCAGCGGCGAACGCCATGTAGTCGGACAGGAATTGAGCGGCTTGCGCAATGTTGGGCGCGCTTTTGATGCTCGTGGCGGACTCCAGCGCGCGTCCCGCGCAATGCAGTCGCCGCTTCATGAGCAGATCGCCCGCCTGCCGATAATCGAATGGTTGCGCGATGGGTGAAAAAATCTCGGGATGCGCCTTGGCGACGTCGAACTCTGGTTCGGTCAGCTCCGTCTTGAGCGACACAATTGTTTGATTGATGTCCTTGATCAGCTTCTTTGTCTGCAGGAGCTCTCGCCTAACGATTCGATCGGCTTTCTCGAAAGTTTCGTTCATCTTGGCCGTTGCTTCAGGCGGCACGTTCTCCTCGACGGATAACTTCAAACCGGCCAGGGTCTTACGAGCATCTTGAAGGGGCGGCAAGGTGCTCTCGAACAGTTGTTCGACACTGCTTAGTCGCTCCAGCGAATCGACCAGATCCAGATCGACCGAAATGCGGTGTCGTATGTCGTGCGCCGCGTCGACCGCCTGCTGGGTCACACGCTTCGCAGTCTTCAAGGCTTCGGCAACAGGCGTGTCAGGCGACACGGCGCGAGCCTGCGTCGCGGCTGCGCCGGGCGGCGCGTTGCGAGCCAGATGCGTTCTTTCAATGTCCCTCGCCTTGTCCTGCTGTTTGAGACGGAACACCTCCGCCGCAACGATCGGACCGGCCACAGTCTCGGCGATGCGTTTTCCCAGCCCGTCCGTCCTGCTTTTTTCCGATTGCACGGGGAGCGAAGGTTCCGCGGAGAACATCGGTTCTTGAGCCAGAGGTCGATGGCGATTGCCATGCACCCAATCGCGGACGACTTGACCGAAGCTCCTGTGCGTGCGCTGCGGTTGGCCGGCGTCGGGTTCCGCT
>CAIQMJ010001243.1 GCA_903872875.1 uncultured Variovorax sp. | reverse complement strand
GTCGGGCCGGCAATGCAGGGGAACCCGCGATTGTAAGTGGATGCTCCCTCCCTGTCGGTGGCAAGGGTAAGCAGCGGCAACAGCGTCGGTCGACTGGGGACTCCGCCATCGACTGGCCAAGCCCATCGTTCATCTGACAATGGCAACCATGTCGTCATCATCGCCCCATCTGGATTCGCCCCCTCACGCCACGGCCACATCGGCAGCACAGCGCGCCGCCCTGCTGCGCGAGATGCGGCCAGGCGACATCGGCTGGGTGGTGCAGCAGCATGGTGAGATCTATGCGCGCGAGTACGGCCTGAACAGCGAGTTCGAAGCGCTGGTCGCGGAGATTGCGGCGCAGTTCCTGCGCAAATTCAAGCCGGCGTGGGAGAAGTGCTGGATCGCAGAGCTCGACGGGCAGCGCGTCGGCGCCGTCTTCGTGGTGCGCAAGTCGCCGACGGTGGCGCAGTTGCGCCTGCTCATCCTGGCACCGGAAGCGCGCGGGCTTGGCCTGGGCGGCCGGCTGACCGACGAATGCATCGCATTCGCTCGCCTCAAGGGTTACAGGAAGATGACGCTCTGGACCAACAGTTGCCTTGTTGCGGCCCGCGCGATCTATGCGGGCCGCGGCTTCCGGATGGTCAAGTCCGAGCCGTACGAAGGTTTCGGCCAGGCCATGGTCGGCGAAACCTGGGAGCTGAAGCTGCAGTAGCCCCTACTGCATGAACCAGCCGTGGCTGACCACCAGCGACTGGCCGGTCAGTGCGTTGGTCGGGAAGGCCGCGAACATCAGCGCGACCTGGGCGACGTCGTCGGTGGTGGTGAACTCCCCGTCGACCGTTTCTTTGAGCATCACGTTCTTGACAACCTGTTCCTCGGTGATCCCCAGCGTCTTCGCCTGCTCGGGAATCTGCTTCTCGACCAGTGGCGTGCGCACGAAGCCGGGGCAGATGACGTTGGCCCGCACGCCGTGCTTGGCGCCCTCCTTCGCGACCGTCTTGCACAGGCCGATCAGCCCGTGCTTGGCCGTGACGTAAGGCGCCTTGAGAACCGAGGCCTCCTTGGAATGCACCGATCCCATGTAGATCACGCTGCCGCCACGGCCTTGCGCGTACATGTGCTTCAGGCAGGCACGCGTTGTGAGGAAGGCGCCGTCGAGGTGGATGGCCAGCATCTTCTTCCAGTCGGCAAAAGAAAACTCGTCGATCGGATGAACGATCTGGATGCCGGCGTTGCTCACCAGGATGTCGATGCCATCGAAGGCCCTGGCTGCTTCGGCGACGGCCGCGTCGACCTGCTCTTCGCTCGTCACGTCGACGGCCACGCCGATGGCCTGCGCGCCGGTCGCCACCAGTTCGGCGGCAGCGGCGTCGGCGGCGGCCTTGTTCAGGTCGGCGATGACGATCTTGGCGCCTTCCTTGGCGTACACGATGGCGATCTCCTTGCCGATACCGCTGGCGGCGCCCGTGATGAAGGCGACCTTGTCCTTGAGTTGCATGCCTGTTCCTTGGTGTGATGGATGAATGAAGACGGAAAGTCGTCGACTGGCGCCGCAATCAGCGTGCCCGCTTCGGCAGCCGCGTCGCGCCGCCATGCAGGTCGAGCGCGGGCCGGCGCACCTGGGGCGCATCCGCCACGGCCATGTCGTAGGTGGTGACACCGTTCTCGGTCGCGCTCTCGAGCCACTCCGGGTGCGCGAGCGTGTGCCGCATGTCCCGCATGCCAGCCTCCCAGTGCTCGATCACGGTGCTGCGCGAAAACTCGTAATCCTTCGATTCGATCT
>CAIQMJ010001242.1 GCA_903872875.1 uncultured Variovorax sp. | reverse complement strand
CCGTCGTCGAGGCGCGCCGCGCGCTCAGCGCGGCCAGTCACGGTGCTGCCGCGCTGCGCGCCGGCTCGCACGAGTGGACCACACGGCTTGCGGCACAGCGTCGGAGCTACGACAACGGCGGCAACTCCAACGAATGGGCGGCTTCGCTCGAACGCACGATCCGCATCGGTGGCAAGGCCGAGATCGATGCGCAGCTCGGCGACAACGAACTGCTGATCGGTCAGGCGCGCATCGGCGAAGCGAGGCACGAGGCGGCGCGCGCACTTGCCGACCTGTGGATCGACACGCTGGCCACCAGCCGGCAACGTGAGTTGTGGGGCGAGCAGCTGAGTTTTGCGGAGGCCAGCCACCAAGCGGTCGAGAAACGCCGCAAGGCGGGCGACGCCTCGCTGCTGGACCTCAACGTGGCGCGCGCCGACCTCATCGACGTGCAGCGGCAACTGAGCGCGGCGACATCGGCCGAGGCCAAAGCCCAGGCCAAGCTCGCTGTTCGCTTCCCGACGCTGAAGTACGAGCCAAAGCCGCTGGCCGAGCCGACGGCGCTCGACATGGGCTTGCCTCAGTGGCGCGAGCGCATCCTCGCGGAAAGCGATCCGATCAAGATCGCCGAAGGCCTGCTGAAGAAGGCCGAACTCAGCGCCGCCCGCGCCAGGGCCGATCGCATCCCCGATCCAACCGTGGGCGTGTACACCGCCTCCGAGGCGTTCCGCAACGAACGCATCATCGGCCTGAGCGTCAGCATCCCGCTGTCGGGCAACTACCGCAGCGAACGGATGCAGCAGGCGTTGCAGGAAGCCGAGGCGGCACGCGCGAAGGTGGCGCGCCAGAAGCGCGACGAGGAAATCGAGATCGTCGAGGCCTACGCGGACGCAACGGGCGGCCTGGAGCGCTGGCGCCTGGCCTCGCAAGGGCTGTCAACGACACGCGACAGCGCCCGACTGACGCAGCGCGCCTACACGCTGGGCGAGGCCGACCTGCAGACCCTGCTGCTGGCCCGCCGGCAAGCCCTCGATGCATCGACCGCGGCCGAGCAGGCGCGCATGGAGGCGCTGCGCTGGCACTACCGGCTGCTCGTCGATGCGCATCTGATCTGGGCGCTGGAGGACGATTGAATGCCGCGCAAATCAATCGTCCGACGCGCCTGGCAGGGCGCGGCCACCGTGCTTGCGCTGATGTCCTTGTCAGGATGTGCGGAGTTTCTGGCGGCGCGCGAACAACGCGCGCAAGGCTGGCGCGATGCGCGCGTCGTGCAGATCGACGCCGGCGCATCGATCACGCGCAACTCGGACAGGGACTGCCGCAAGGCAGTCGCACCGGACGAGGCTGCAACAGGCCGCTACGTGGTCTATCAGTACAAGGGCGTGAGCAACAGCCGCTGGTACCGCATCGCCCCATTGCCGGACGACGTGCAACTCAAGGTCGGCGACCTGGTGCGGGTGAACCTCGAGAGCTGCTCGCTCACTCCCATTCCCAGATGAACCAAGCATGAACCTCATGACCTTGAAACGACTCGGCCTCTATCTCGCGTTGGGGGTACTGTCCCTGTTCCCGATGCTGGCCCTCGCCCATGGCATTTCCGACGCCGACAAGCAGCGCATGCTCGAAGGCGGCTACCTGCAGTACGTCGGCCTCGGCGCGACGCACATGCTCACCGGCTACGACCACCTGCTGTTCCTGTTCGGCGTCGTGTTCTTTCTGACGACGTTCAAGGACATCGCCAAGTTCGTCACCGCCTTCACGCTCGGCCACTGCATCACACTGATCGCCGCGACCTTCCTGCAGATCACCTGGAACTACTTCCTGGTCGATGCCCTGATCGCGGCCAGCGTGATCTACAAGGGCTTCGACAACAACGGCGGGTTCCAGAAGCACCTCGGGATCAAGTCGCCGAAGCTGCTGGCCGTGGTCTTCGGCTTCGGCCTACTGCATGGTTTCGGCCTGTCGACCCGCTTGCAGCAGTTGCCGCTGGGCGACGACAAGCTCGGCGTGCTGATGCGCATCCTGAGCTTCAACGTCGGCGTCGAGGTCGGCCAGATCGCCGCGCTGTGCGGGATGGTGGCGCTGCTGGCGGCGTGGCGCAAGCGGCCCTCCTTCCAACGCTTCAGCGTGTTGGCCAACATCGGCCTGGTCTACGCGGGCGGTCTGTTGCTGCTGATGCAGTTGCACGGGTACCAGCACGACATGGACCCCAATGGCTTCCGCTTCCCGGCGCAGGAACATCGCCACGAACACGAAGACATGGACATCGAAAAGAGCACCAACACCGGCAGAGACAAGCTCTGACCGCGCCTGGGCACATCCCTTTCACCACTTCCCAACCCCTCCCACAAGGAACTCGAAATGAACAAGCCCTTTGTCGCGTCCATCCTCGCACTCATCGTCGCCAGCAGCTTGGCGTTCTCGCTTCCCGCCTTCGCAGGCGACGCTGCGGATTGCCACTTCCACGGCAGTAAGCCCGCGTCGCAGGAAACCGTGTCCGGCTGCGCCGCGCAACGCCAGCAGGCGCTGATCGCCAGCGGCAAAATCGACAAGTCCTGGCAGGCCGTCAAACCGGCCAGCTTCGAGCAGGTCGACGGCCAGCGCGGCAAGGAGTGGAAGCTCACGTTCAAGGACCCGGCCGCTGCCGACAAGACAAAAGAGACCCTCTACATGTTCTTCACCGTGCAGGGCAACTTCATCGCCGCCAACTTCACCGGCAAGTGAGCGCCCCAAGGCCGGCCGAAGCCGGCCGCCCCCGTGGGGATCCGAGTAGACCGGCGCAGCCGGATCTACTCAGAGTCGCTGGCATGCTGTCGACATGAACCGAACCGCCCGATGGCCTGCCCTGCGCGGCGGCCTGATTGCCCTGACCGCCGCCGTGCTGTTCGGCATCAGCACGCCCCTGGTGCAGCGTTTCGGCGTGGGCGTCGGCAGCTTCACGACGGCCGCGTTGCTGTACGCCGGCGCGGCCTTGATCGGCGCGTTGCTGCGCCGGCCGATTGAGCGCGAGGCGCGCGTGCAGCGCAGCGACGCGCCCCGACTCGGCCTGATGGCGCTGTTCGGTGCCGTCATCGGGCCGGTCGCGCTGGCGTGGGGGCTGCAGCGCACCAGCGGTGCCAGCGCCTCGCTGATGCTGACGCTGGAGGCCGTGTTCACCGCCGTGCTCGCGCGGCTCTGGTACCACGAGACGCTGGACCGCCGCGTTGTCCTCGCGATGGCACTGCTGACGCTGGGCGGCATGGCGCTGGTTCTGGACCGTGCCAACGACGGTAGCGGCGGCGCCGGCCAGATGCTGGGGCTGCTGGCGGTGATGGCGGCCACCGCAGCCTGGGGTGTGGACAACACCCTGTCGCGTGCCGTGGCCGGCCGCGACCCGGGACAGGTCGTCATGTTCAAGGGCGCTCTCGGAGCGGCCGCGACGACGCTAGTCGCCTTCGACTTCGGCGAGCCCTTGCCGGGGCTGTGGCCGGCCCTGGCCCTGCTGGTCGTCGGTGCGACCGGCTACGGACTGAGCCTGCGCTTCTACCTGCTGGCGCAACGCGCCTTTGGTGCGGCACGCACCGGCTCGGTGTTCGCGTTCGCGCCGTTCGTCGGCGCGCTGTTCGCGTTCCTGCTCGGTGAACGCAGCGGCAGTGCCTGGATGCTGGCCGGCGCGGTGTTGATGGCGGCGGGCATCGTCCTGCACCTTGCGGAAAGCCATGGACACGAACATGCGCACGACGAGGAAGAGCACGAACACGCGCACCGCCACGACGACGGGCATCACACCCACGATCACGACGATCCACTGCCGGCGGGCACGCACAGCCATCGGCACCGTCACGCGCCGACACGCCATGCGCACGCGCACGTGCCCGACGAGCACCACGCACATCGGCACTGAGGTCCGCTCTTGGCGATGCGAACGAGTTCGTTCAACGCGGCCAGGCCGCGCCGTAGCCTGATGATCGAGGGCTACCTGGGCATGTCGCCAGCGGGACCGCCGGGCATGTCTGGGGGATGTGCGGGGTCGGCTGTTGCCGTCTTGCCGGCCGCGAGCAGATCGATCGCCGACAGCAAGGCGTCCCCTTCCACGGGGCCATTCAACACGATGACCTGACCGGATTCGCGGTCGCGCAGCTGCAGGGTCGGCGTGGCCTTGATGCCGTTCAGCGCAGCCTGCGCCGCCTGAGCGCGGACCACGGCATCGGGCCGGTCGCTGTCGAGGCAGCGCTGCATGGCCGGTGTGCGGTCGGGGTAGCTTGATCCCTCCGGCAGGCCCTGGCCGTCGCCGCGGGTGTGCGCATAGAGCCAGGCCGCGGCCTGCCAGAACGCGGCATGTCCGCCGGCCTCGCCCGCGCATTCGGCCAGACGCGCCTCGGTGGTCGCGGCCGGCTCGTGCATCGCCAGCGGCAGGTGGTGCCACTGCCAGTTCACCTCGGGGTGGCCGTCGATCCAGCGCTTGAGCGTAGGGAAGTACGCCCGGCAGTACGGGCACTCCAGGTCGGCGTAACCGATCACCGTGAAGCGTGCATCGGCGCGACCGTACAGCCAGGGCGGGCCGGCTGGCTTCGGCGGTTCGGGTTCGACAGCGACCGGGCGCACGGACTCGGTTGCCGAATGCGGTGCACGCAGCAGCATCCACCCGGCCAGGGCCATCGCCGCCGCCAGCAGAAGGCCGACCCAGGCGTGGCGTCGAACGATTGAAGGCAAGCGCATCGCGTTTCTCCCGTCAGGCCACCACGCCGAGCGCCAGAGGCTCGATGCCGCGCGCACGATCGATCTTCTCGGCTACGCGAAAGGCGGCATCCAGCTCGCTGATGCCGTGCTCCTGCATCAACTGGAAGCGTTCGGCCTTCTCTTCCGGCTCGGTCATCGCCATGGCGAGGTAGAGGCTGGGCGGCACGGCGCGGAACAGCACTTCCATGCTCTTGGACAGGATCACGCCCTCGCTGAACTTCCCGGCCTCCTTGCGCGCCGACAGCATCAGCGCCTTCTGCGAGGCATTGAGTTCGCGGAAGCGCGCGATCTTCTCCACTTCGTCAGGCGGCATGCTGAGGCAGATCCACCATTCGATCATGCTCAACATCGGTTCCGCCGCCTTCGGCAGGTCGTCCAGGTTCTGCGTCGCCAGCCAGAACCAGGCACCGAGCTTGCGCCACATCTTGGTGATCTTCACGACGTAGGGCGCGAGCAGCGGGTTCTTCGTGATCACGTGCCCCTCGTCGGTCACATTGATGATCGGCCGCCCGAGGAACTGGTCCCGCTCGGCGATGTTGTTGACCGTGTTGATGAGCGAGATGTAGGCGATCGAGAGCTGCGCGTTGTAGCCCTCGCGCGCAAACGTGGCGAGATCCACGATGGTGATATCCGCCTCGGGCCAGGGCGTGCCGGGCCGGTCGAACATCTCGCCGTCCACGCCTTGGCAGAACATGTCCATCGCGTCGGCCATCTCCAGCAGCCGGCCACGCCGTGCCTCCGGCAGCATGGCGTCGCGGCCGCGCTCGCGCAGCGCGTCGCGCACGTCGCGCGTGAGCACCGTGCGCCTCTCGCGTCCTTCACTGTGGCAGTGTTGTGCCGCATCGAGAATGCACTGGCGGATCAAGCTGCGGTCGGCGCGCGTCATGCGCGCTTCTTCCTTGTCCTCTCCGCCGGTGATCATCAGCCGCGCAGTGATCTCCAATTCGCCGAGCACGTCGCGCTGCTCGTCGCCCTCCGCAGCCATGCCGCCTTCGGCACGATCTTCATCGAGCGCATCGGCGTCGAGCGTCTGCACCTGGCTCGGCGTATCGACCAGGCGCCAGGCGTCGCCGAACGGGGCCAGGCTGACGCCCGCGCCGGGCGCGAGCTTCACGCGATGCACCGTGAGGCCCAGCCGCGCGGCGAAGTCGCCGAACAGGCCAAAGCTGTTGCCCGCCTCGACAATGAACAGGCGTGGCCGATAGATCGCCGTCACCTGGTTCAGTATGTTGTTGAGCGTTGCGCTCTTGCCCGAACCGGTGGGGCCGAACAGGAACAGATGCGCGTTCATCTGCCGATCCAGGCGATTGAGCGGATCGAAGGTAATGGTCCCGCCGCCGCGGTTGAAGAAGGTGATGCCGGGGTGGCCCGTGCCCTGGCTGCGGCCCCACACCGGCGCGAGATTCGCGGCGTGCTGGGCGAACATCAGTTGGGTGTACCACTGGCGCTTGTCCTGGGCTGGATCGAACACGCACGGCAGCCAGCGCAGGTAGCTGTTGAGCGGCGCGACCTCGTCCTCCTCGCGCACGGGCTGAAGGCCAGCGTTGAGCATGACGTTGGCGAGTTGCAGGCCGCGCGCATCGAGCTGGGCCAGATCGCGCCCGCGCAGGTAGAAGGCCAGCGCGCCGCGATAGAGCTTGTGCGCACTGCCGATGATCGAGCGGGCTTGCTGCACGTCCTGGCGCGTTTGCTCGGAATCCAGGGTCTCGCCCACGGCCTTCTTGGCGAGATGGTTGAGGTGCGCCTCGAGCACGTCCTGCGGCGTGGCGACCAGGGTGAGGCACATGATGGTGTCCTCCGGCATCTGGTCGAACAGTGCATTGACCGCATCACCCCCCTTGCGGGTTTCGCCGGTCAGATGGCCGGTCGTGGGCGGCGTGCGCAGCCGGTCCATCACCATCACCCGGTGCGGCAGGCCATCGAAGAACCACAGGCCGTTGGCGACCTCCGACTTCGGCTGGCCGAAGAACAGGCGTTGCGAGAAGTCGGTACCGCTGGCCAATTCGATATCGCCATCCTCGATTTCGTCCGGGTAGCGGGTCAGTGCGTAGAAGCGCTCGCGGTCGGCAAGGTCCGGTCCGAGCGCGGGGGGGCGAGGGTTGAACCAGCGCAGCAGCCAGGCGTGGATATCGGCTGCGCGCAGGCGACGGGCCTTCACACCGGCATTGGCGAGGCCTCCCGACAAACGATCGCAGATCGTCGTCAGCGCCTGCTCGGGGGAATGTCCGCGCCGAGATGAGTCCACCGCGGCGCCGCGGCGGTAAACCACCATGCGCACCCGCCGCAGCTGACCTCGCCACGGCAGGCGCGTGACCGTGGTGTCGTCGAACAGGCCGCCTGGTTTGGCGATGGCGCGCAGGTGGTGGGCGAAAAAACGCAGGTAGAACGCGCTGAAGGCGCTGCCTTGCGCCCGTGGCTTCAGATAGTCCGTCAACGCGTGCAGGTAGCTGTCCCAACTGGCCTCGTCCTGGGCGTAGAGCTGCACCACCCAGGGGTTGTCGTCCAGCTCGTCGAAGCTGTCCTGCAAGGCGTTTTCCAGTGCATCGCGGGCCTGCCAGAGCCAGGCCATCTCGCGCCCCTCGGTGCCGATCGGCGTCAACTCGAAGAACGCGGCGACCGATTGGCCATCGTCCAGCAGCATGGACCGGGAGCCGGGCAGGTACTCGACCCAGGGCAGCATGTCCACCAGCGACGGGCCGACGTCGTAGAGCGCTTGCTCGTCAGCCTGCGTCGCCGGTTTGCGCTTCTCGCCTGGCCTCGCACCAGGCTCGGGAATGCCCCGTGCGGCCAGCTCGTCCACATGGCGTTGCCAGGCGTCGGGCGAGTCTGCCTCGATGCCTTCCGGCGTGGGAGCGGTCTTGCGCCGCCAGGGCAACGACATCGGCATCAGTAGTCCTCCACCCGCTCGCCGGGCATGGCGTATTGCACGCGCTGGTACAGCGGAAACACGGTGCTGTAGCCCGGCACGGGTACCGGGGCGGTGCCCGCCATGTGGGGGAAGACGTACATCACCAGGTCGGGGTTCGGAAGCCGGTGGAACAATCGATAGATCTCGTTCTGCGCGGTGCGGGTGTAGGCTGCGTTCGCAGCGGGCGTGGCTTGCACGTCGGCGTCGGTGAGCGGGCGGCGCAGGGTCTGCCGGGCGTCGAGCAACTGGCGCGCGGCCTGGCCGCCACCGGCGCTGCCGCCGGTCTGCTGATTCCAGATGTCGAGCATCGTGCTGCCTTCATGGGTCAGCAGCTTCTCCTTGCTGGTGGCACAGCCGGCCAGCGCGGCGATCGCCAGCAGGGCCGCCAGCGAGACGGTCCAGCATTCAGTCCAGGTCCGAGGCATGGGGCTCTCCAATACGGTGATGGACCCGGCGCCCCTTGGCGTCGTAGTCGATGTTCAAGGGTTTCTCCAGATGCACGGCCACCTTGGCGCCGGGTTCGACGTAGACCGCGGCGAAGGCCTGGCCATAAAGCTTGTTGACCCACTGCGACATCTCCTGCACGCCGCCGGCCAGGATGCGGCCCATGGCTTCGTTGCCGGAGATGCCCACCGTCCCGAGCGAGCCGTTGGTGTTGGCGACGACGGCGACGCTGCCGTTGTCCGACTTGATGAGCGAGGCCGCGCCGGCACCCGCCGCGGTGATCAGTGCTTGCGAACCCAGGTATTGCTGAGCATTGCTGCGCCGCTCGCCGGTCACGCACGGGATTCCGAAGGGGTCGCTGATCCAGCCCAGCCCACCCTGGGTGGATGAGCCGTTGCTGTTCTGTGCGCCGTCGCCGCTGTTGCCACCGCCACCGTCACGGCGGTTGTCTTCCGGCACCGTGCGGATGGTGCCGTCCTGGAACACGAAGGTGACGCTGCGGATATGTCCGCGCACGCACGAGAGCGTCCAGTCGCCCGATGCCGTGCCACTGACCACGGCGCCGGCCACGTCGGGGATGTCGATGCCGTTGGCGGTGAGGTTGTCCGGTCCGATCAGCACCTTGAACGGGTAGGGGTCGTTGACCGTGCCGTCGATGGGCACGCGACCGATCAGCGCGGTCATCGCGATCGAGCCCATGAGCGTCGAGTTCGACGGGACGGTGTAGACAGCTTTCGTGGAAGCCCCCACGGCGCGGCTGCCGGCATCGGCAACCGAAGTGGCGGTGGTCTGCAGCGTCTTCTGCGCCGAGCCGAAACTGGTGGGGAAACCGAAGCCCTTGCCGGTGGTGGAGCCCCCCGTCTTGCCATCGGACTTGGCGTCGTCGGGTTCGATCCAGCGCACGCCACTGCGACTGCCGAAGTTCTTGCCGTCGCCGTCCTCCAAGCCCAGCCCGACCGGCAGATCGGCTTGACCACCGCCTTTGCTCCCCAGTCCATCGAGCCGGCGTTGCAGATCCTGCAGCAGGCCCTGGGTCTGTTGCTTGTCGCCGGCCACCTGCTCGCGTTCCTGCTGCAGGCGGCTGCGCTCGCCGTCGAGCGCGCCCTGGATGCGCTGGTCGATGGCGCCTTCTCGGGCACGCAAACGATCGTTCTCGGCCTTCTGGTTCTTGTTGTCGCCCAGAGCCGTCTGCAGTTCATTGCGCAGTTGTTTGACCTGCGCGACCAGCGTGGCGACGGTGTCGCGCGGCGTGTCGCCCTCGATGCCCAGGGCTTTCATTTCCTCGGGCGTGAGCTGGCTCGCCGTCTGGCTCGCAGCAGGCTTGCCGCCGCCGCTTCCCGAAAACAGCTTGATGCCGACGAACACCAGCAGCACCGCCATCGGGATCATCAGCCACTTCAGGAGGCCATTACTTTTCATCGCGAGCTCCTTGAGGCTCGCCGGCCGCCGCGGATGGCGTCAGGTTGAGCGAAGCGTCGATGGGGCTGATCCTTGGCAGCAGCGATTGCGCCAGGCCATGGCCGCGCGTGACCAGGTAGAGCACGGTCGTGTCGGACGGTGCACCCGCCGGACCGAGATTCGGGTGCTGGAAGGTCGCGGCCACGAAGTCGCCTTGCAGCGCCCGCGGGTCCAGCTCAATCCAGCCGGTTGAGGCATTGGTCAGGCGTAGTGCCGTGACCCACTGGTCTTCCAGCCGCCAGGCGCCCAAGGCCTTGGCGCGTACCGGCAAGGTCGGCAGCAGGGCGTCGAGCGCCAGGTCGCGGCGCAGGTTGACCCGTCCGACACCGGCGACGGGTTCGACGGTACGCAGCGGCGCGTAGAGGTTCTGCGCGGCGTAGCGCGTGAGGATCACCGGGACAGGTGTTTCGCGTCGCGGACGACGTGCCTGCGGATCGGCATCCGTTTCTTCTTCTGGGAGACCGGATTTCCCTGCCTCGGTAGGGCGCTTGGTCGGTGCGTCGCCTTCCACGATGCGTACCGGCTCCAACGGCCCCTGGCCGTCCTTCGCCGGTTCGGCGGCGATGTCGAGCAGGATCAATGCGCCGCTGTCGGCGTCCTGCAGTTGCAGGCGCGTTGGCTCGATCGGTGCATTGGCCTTGAAGTAGATCGCGCCGCCCGCGCTTTGCACGCGCAGGCGATCGCCGACATTGCCAGGCATACCGACGCGCACGTTGCGGTCGATGAAGACCACGCGCTCCTCATCGACGACGAGCGGCACGGCCAACGGGATGCGTTCCCAGCGCAGGATTTCCAGTGCCGATGCGCAAGGGGCCAGGCCCGAGGACAGGAGCAGGCCCGTCAGGGCTGACAGGATGGGATGGTTCATGGCGTGTTTCCCTGTGCGGCGTTGGCGGGCGTGGCCGGGGCCGGCGT
>CAIQMJ010001241.1 GCA_903872875.1 uncultured Variovorax sp. | reverse complement strand
CGCGGCCTGCGTCGGCGCCTCGATCCGCAACTTCGGCTTCGTCACCGTCACCGGCCAGGGCGCTGGCGACACCTGGCGCCGCGCCCGGCGCGCACGCGAAGTCTGGGGCGAGGTCGCGCCGCAGGCCGGCATCGCGGCATTGCACCACGGCCTGTTCCTGACGGCGTTCCGGCCGACGGCGCTGGACGTGCTAGAAGAGTTCATGGCCACGCCGATGGCCGAAGGCTGCGAACTGCTCGACGTGGCAGAAGCCGCTCGGCGCGCCCCGGTGCTGCAACTCGACGGCGCCCAGGGCGTGCTCTACAGCCCGCACGAGATGCGCGTCGAGTCGCGCACCGCGATCGGCCTGCTGGCCCGCTGGCTGGCCGAATCGATGGGCGTGACTTTCCGCTTCGGCGAAGCGGTGCTCGAAGTCGCGGCGCCCAAGGTCCGCACGTCGCGCGTCACGCTGCATGCCGAGCGCGTGGCCGTCTGCACCAACACCGACCTGAACGGGCTGTTCGCCGAACGGATCGCACCGCACGGTCTGCGCCTTTGCCAGCTCCACATGCTGCGGGTCCAGCCCGAGCCGGGCTTCAAGCTGCCGGGTTCGGTCATGGCCGACCTGAGCCTCGTGCGCTACCACGGCTACAGCAAGCTGCCGGCCGCCGCCAGGCTGCTCGAACAGATGAAGCGGGAAGTGGGGGAATCTCTGGACCACGGCATCCACCTGATCGTGGTCCAGAGCGCCGACGGCTCTCTGGTGGTGGGCGATTCGCACCACTACGGTCCGGTGCTCGAACCCTTTGCCGACCAGCACGTCGACGACCTGATCCTGCGGCATCTGCACGAGACGCTGAACCTGCAGGAAGCGCGCGTGACGGAACGCTGGGTCGGCACTTATCCCTCGTCGCCCAGCACCGACTGCCTGATCGACCAGCCCGACGAGGCCACGCGACTGGTGCTGGTCACCAGCGGCACGGGCGCGAGCACCGCTTTCGGCATCGCGGAAGAAGTATTCAATGCCTGGTGACGGCCCGATCAGCAACCCTCTACGGAAAGAACACATGGCATCCAGCACAACCCGCCTGAGCGCAGTCGTCTTCGACTGGGCCGGCACCATCCTCGACTTCGGGTCCTGCGCACCGATGGGCGCCTTCGTGCGCCTGTTCGAGAAGTTCGACATCGCGCTGACCATCGACGAGGCGCGCGGCCCGATGGGCATGGCCAAGTGGGACCACATCCAGGCGCTGGGCCGCCTGCCCCGCATTGCCGCGCAGTGGGAAAAGCGCTACGGCCGGCCCTTTGAAAACGCCGATGTGGATCACCTCTACGAAGTCTTCACGCCGATGAACGCCGCCGTGGTCGCGGACTTCGCCGACTTCATTCCTGGCGCTGTCGAGATGGTCGACACGCTGCGCGCGCGCGGCCTGAAGATCGGGTCGACCACCGGCTACAACAGGCCGATCATGGACATCGTGACGCCGATCGCCGCCGCGGGCGGCTACGTGCCCGACAACCTCGTCTGCGCGGGCGATCTGGTCGCCGGCCGTCCATCGCCGCTGATGATGTACCGCACCTTCGCGGACATCGGCGTGTGGCCGCCGTCGACGGTGGTGAAGGTCGACGACACCGGCGTCGGCATCGAGGAAGGGCTGAACGCGGGTACCTGGACGGTTGGCCTTGCGGTCAGCGGCAATGCGGTCGGGCTGCCGCTGGCCGACTGGCAGGCACTCGACGCCGCTGCGCAGGACACGCTGCGCTCCATCGCCACAGCCAAGCTCAAGGCCGCAGGCGCGCACTACGTGATCGACAGTGTGGCCGACCTGCTGCCGGTGCTCGACGACATCGAGGCCAGGCTGGCCCAGGGCTTGAAGCCCTGAGTTCGAGGGGCGTCTGCGGCGCTGGAATACAGCGTTGCATTCGACGCACGAATCCGCGGCGATGAGGGGGCCGTATTGGTTGCAGCTGCCGTATTTTCGCGGCGGTCCATTCCAGCAACCATCCGGAGCCTCTCAATGACCATCAGATTCCATCGCCTTGCCGCCGCCACCCTCGCCGTGGCGCTCGGCGCCGGTGCCTATTCCGCCATGGCCGCCACGGTGATGGTCGGCGGTGCACCCATGTACCCCACCAAGGACATCATCGACAACGCGGTGAACTCCAAGGACCACACCACGCTGGTCGCCGCCGTGAAGGCAGCGGGCCTGGTCGATACGCTCAAGGGCCCTGGCCCGTTCACCGTGTTCGCGCCGACCAACAAGGCCTTCGACGCGTTGCCGGCCGGTACGGTCGACACGCTGCTCAAGCCTGAGAACAAGGGCACGCTGACATCGATACTCACCTACCACGTGGTACCCGGGAAGCTCGACGCCGCCGCGCTGAAGAAGCAGATCAAGGAAGGCAAGGGCAGCGCCACGCTGACCACCGTCGCTGGAGGCACGCTGGTCGCCAAGACCAGGGGCGGCAAGGTGACCGTTACCGACGAGAAGGGCGGCACCGCGACGGTGACCACGGCCAACGTCTACCAGTCGAACGGCGTGATCCACGTGGTCGACAAGGTGCTGCTGCCGAAGTGACCGGCCGTCCAGGCGCGTCCCTCAGCGTGGCGCGTCCTCGCGGATGCGCAGGAAGCGGGCGAAGCGCGGCAGGCCGCTCGCGTTGCTGCCGTTGTAGCGGTAGGTGACCCAACTGCCGACCGGTGGCGGCTGGTCGCGCTGCGCGTCGGTCAAGCCGCCGCCCAGCTTGAAGCGCTGGCCGTTGGGCATCTCGACCAGCATCGCGCCGAGCCGTTCCGAATGCCGTCCCTTGCCGGGCAGGTGCGCGACGACGCGGGCTTCCGCATCGTCATAGGGCTTGAATTTGAGCAGGTCGCCGGTACGCTCGCCGCGGTACGGCGAACCGCCACGATGCAGCATCAGCCCCTCAGCGCCGCCCTTCACCGCCTTGTCGAGCAGCGCCTGCAGCGCCGCATGGTTGGTCGCGCGCTGCTGCGGGACAGGCACTGCCCAGGACGCTGCCGGAATCGGCAGCAACTGCCGGAGCGCCGTCAGTCGCGCAGTGAAGTCGCCAGGCTGTGCCGGCAGGTCGAACACCATGAAGCGGATTTCGCGCCACGCCGCATCGTTGGGTGACTGGCTGCGCACGGTGGACACGGCTTCGTCGAAACGACCGCGTCCGGCCCAGAGTTCGCCGTCCATCGGAATGCGCGGCAGGTTTGCGGTGAACCAGGCTGGTGCGATGACGGGTTCGCCGCCGCGGGTCCACAGCCGGTTGCCGTCCCAGTAGCCGCGCACACCATCGTATTTTTCGCTGACCCAGTAGTCGTCGAGCGACATGCCCGGCCGATACACCTCGGCGAGCATCAGCTGCGGCGGCGTCTTGGGCGCGAGTGGTGCGGCTTGCGCGCGCATGGCGAAGGGCAGCAGCAATGCCGTGCCGAGCGTCGTCAGAAAGCGCCGACGGACGGCGGACGAAGGGCCCTGGCCGGCCCGCGAATACGGTGTCATCTTTTTCCTCCCTGAAGGCCTGGACACATGCTGGGCTGCGTCCTGCCGCTCGCTGTTGCGAGTCGGCGCCTGTTGTACCGCGCGTGAACTCAGTCGGCAGATGGCTCCGCCAACCCGCCGACGACCTGGCTGAAGCCGCCGTCGACGTAGGTGATTTCCGCCGTGACGCCGCCGGCGAGGTCGCTCAGCAGGAAGGCGGCGACATTGCCCACATCGTCGATCGTCACGTTGCGACGGATCGGCGAGGCCGCAGCCACCGCCGGCAGCAGCTTGCCGAAGCCCTTGATGCCACTGGCAGCCAGCGTCTTGATCGGGCCGGCGCTGATGCCGTTGACGCGCATGCCCTTGGGGCCGAGCGATTCGGCCAGGTAGCGCACGGAGGCTTCGAGCGACGCCTTGGCCAGGCCCATCGTGTTGTAGTTCGGCACCGAGCGGATGGCGCCGAGGTAGGTCAGCGTGAGCAATGCCGACTTGGGGTTCAGGTAGGGCAGCGCGGCCTTGGCCATCGCGGGGAAGCTGTAGGCGCTGATGTCGTGCGCGATCTTGAAGGCCTCGCGCGACAGGCCTTCGAGAAAGTCGCCGGCGATGGCTTCGCGCGGCGCATAGCCGATGCTGTGCACGAAGCCGTCGAAGGTCGGCCAGGTCTGCGCGAGATCGGCGAAGAGCTTCTCGATCTGGGCATCGTCGCCCACGTCGCAATCGAATATCAGCTTGGAATCGAAGTCGGCGGCGAATTCGGTGATACGGTCCTTGAAGCGCTCGCCGACATAACTGAAGGCGAGCTCGGCGCCTTGCGAATGGCAGGCCTTGGCGATGCCGTAGGCGATGGAGCGATTGCTCAGCACGCCGGTGATCAACAGTTTTTTGCCGGAAAGAAAGCCCATGAAGTTGCCTTGTGAAAATCTTGGGCAGAATTCTCGCATGCGAGCCTGGCTGCTTTTTCTGTTGGCGTTCTCGGCAGCCCCCTCGTGGGCCGCCCATGCCTACGCACAGTTCGGCGACGTGAAGTACCCGCCGGGCTTCACCAACTTCAGCTATGTGAACCCCCAGGCGCCCAAGGGCGGCGAAATCCGCCTGGTGCCGCCGACACGGCCGACCAACTTCGACAAGTTCAATCCGTTCACGCTCAAGGGCACCGCGCCCTACGGCATCGGCTCGCTGATGATCGAGAGTCTGCTGACCGGCAACTCCGAGGAGCCGACCACCGCCTACGGGTTGCTGGCCGAAGACGTGGAGGTCGCGGCGGACAAGCGTTCGGTCACCTTCCGCATCAACCCGCGCGCCCGCTTCAACGACGGGACGCCGGTGCTGGCCGCCGACGTGGTCCATTCGTTCAAGACGCTCACGGGAAAACTGGCCGCCCCGCAGTTCCGCACCATCTACGCCGAGGTGAAGGACGCGTTGGCCATCGACGAGCGCACGGTGCGATTCGACTTCGCGAGCCCGAACCCCGAGTTGCCGCTGGTGGTCGGCGGCATGGCGGTCTTCAGCCGGGCCTGGGGGCAGGGCAAGCCGTTCGACCAGATCACGACCGAGGTGCCGATCGGTTCCGGACCCTACAGGATCGCGAATCCGCGGATGGGCCGCGACATCACCTATGTGCGCGACCCGGCCTATTGGGGCGCCGAACTGCCCGTCCGCAAGGGCATGTTCAACTTCGACCGGGTCACCTTCAAGATCTACCTGGACGACACCTCCCGCTTCGAGGGCCTGAAAGCCGGCGAGTACGACTTCATGCGCGAATTCACGTCGCGCAACTGGGCGCGCCAGTACACCGGCAAACAGTTTGCCTCCGGGGAACTGAAGAAGCAGGCTTTCGAGAACCGCAACCCAGGCGACTTCCAGGGCTATGTCTTCAACGTCCGGAATCCCAAGTTCAAGGACATCCGCGTGCGGCAGGCGATCGGCCTGGCGATGGACTTCGAATGGCTCAACAAGCAACTGTTCTACGGTATCTACAAGCGGGTCGACGGCTATTTCCCCAACAGCGAATTCCATGCGGAAGGCCTGCCGAAGCCAGACGAACTCGCGCTGCTGGATCCGTTGCGCGCCCAACTGCGGCCCGAGGTCTTCGGCCCGGCCGCGCTGTCGCCGAGCACCGCGCCGCCCGGCAGCCTGCGCGACAACCTGCGCAAGGCACGCGGCTTGCTGGAGGAAGCCGGCTGGACCTACCGCGACGGCGCGCTCCGCAACGCGAAAGGCGAAGCCTTCACCATCGAATTCCTGAACGACCAACCTTCGCTGATCCGTGTCGCCACGCCATTCCAGACCGCGCTGCAGAAACTCGGCATCCAGATGAGTTTCCGGACCGTCGATTTCTCGCTGTCCCAGCAGCGGATGGATAACTTCGATTTCGAGATGACCACCGTCCGGTTGCCGGGCAGCACGGCACCCGGGGGCGAACTGCTGGAACTGTACGGGTCCAAAGCCGCGGCGACGCATGGCTCATCGAACATCTGGGGCATCGCCGATCCAGCCGTCGACGCGCTGCTGCAGAAGGTGGTCGGCGCCGCCACACGGCCTGAACTCGGGGCCGCGCTGCGGGCGCTCGACCGCGTGCTGTCGCATGGCTACTACTCCGTGCCGCAGTACTACGGCGACGCCTTCCTGATCGGCTATCGGCCACGGCCCTTCGTGCTGCCGCCGACGATTCCGCCGTATTACCAGCCCGACACCTGGGCGATCAGCACATGGTGGGCATCGCCCGCCAACAAATAGATCGGTACCGATGGCGAGCTACATCCTCAAACGCCTGCTGTTGATGGTGCCGACCTTGTTCGGCGTGCTGCTGCTGACCTTCGTCGTGATCCAGTTCGTGCCGGGCGGACCGGTCGAGCAGATGGTCGCGCAGTTGCAGGGCCGGGATTCGGGCGGCGAGCGAGCAGCCAGTTCCGGCGCCGGCTACCGCGGACGGCAGGGCCTTGACGAGAAGCGCATCGAAGAGATCAAGCAGCTTTACGGCTTCGACAAGCCGCCGGTCGAGCGCTTCTGGCAGATGCTGAAGTCCTTTGCGCGTTTCGACCTGGGCCAGAGCTTCTACCAGCGCAAGGCGGTGTGGGATCTGGTCAAGGAAAAGATGCCGGTCTCGATCAGCCTCGGCCTCTGGACCTTCTTCATCAGCTACCTGATCGCGGTGCCCCTCGGCGTCGCCAAGGCCGTCCGCGCCGGTTCGCGCTTCGACTTCCTGACGACGCTGGTCGTGCTCGTCGGCTATGCAATTCCGGGGTTCGTGCTTGGCGTCGCGCTGCTGGTGATCTTTGGCGGCCAGCTCCAGTGGTTTCCCCTGCGAGGATTGACATCATCCAATTGGGAGTCTCTGAGCTGGGGCGCCAAGGTGGTCGACTATCTTTGGCACATCGCGCTGCCGGTCACGGCGATGGTGCTCGGCAGCTTTGCAGTGACGGCCATGCTGACCAAGAACTCCTTCCTCGAGGAGATCCGCAAGCAGTACGTGCTGACCGCGCGCGCCAAGGGGCTGAGCGAGCGGCAGGTGCTGTGGAAACACGTGTTCCGCAATGCGCTGATCCCGATCATCACCGGCTTCCCGGCGGCTTTCATCGGGGCCTTCTTCACGGGCTCGCTGCTGATCGAGACGCTGTTCTCGCTCGATGGACTGGGCCTGCTCAGCTACGAGAGCGTGATCCGGCGCGACTACCCGGTCGTGCTGGGCACGCTTTATCTCTTCACGTTGATCGGCCTGGTGACCAAGCTGGTCAGCGATCTCTGTTACGTCTGGGTGGATCCTCGTGTCAAGTTTGACTGAAGCCCCCGCATCGCCTTCGCCCGGGCGGCGTGCCTGGCTGCGCTTCAAGCGCAACCGCCTCGGCTTCTGGAGCCTGGTCATCTTCACGGTGCTGGTCGTGCTGAGCCTGTTCGCGGAAGTGCTGTCGACCGAGCGGCCCTTGGTCGTGCGTTACGACGGACAGACGTATTTCCCGGTGCTGCGCGACTATTCGGAGAAGACCTTCGGGGGCGACTTCGAGACGCCGGCCGACTACCTCGACCCATTCATCCGGCAGCGCATCACGCAGGGCGGCAACTGGGCGATCTACGCGCCGAACCCGTACGGGCCGAAGACCCTCAACTACTTCGCGACTTCGCCCAATCCAGCTGCGCCGTCCGGCGAGAACTTCTTCGGGAGCGACGATCGCGGCCGCGACCTGCTGGCGCAACTGATCTACGGCTTCCGCGTGAGCGTGCTGTTCGCGCTCGCGCTGACCTTCATCGGCGTGGTGCTGGGCGTGATCACCGGTGCGATCCAGGGCTTCTTCGGCGGCAAGACAGACCTGGCGTTCCAGCGCTTCATCGAGATCTGGGGCTCGATGCCGGAACTCTATCTGCTGATCATCTTCAGCGCGATCTTCGCGCCCAGCGTGGCCTTGCTGCTGGTGCTGCTGAGCCTGTTCGGCTGGATGGGCCTATCGGATTACGTGCGTGCCGAATTCCTGCGCAACCGGCAGATGGACTATGTGCGCGCCGCGCGTGCGCTCGGCGTCGGCAACCTGCAGATCATGTGGCGCCACATCCTGCCGAACAGCATGACGCCCGTCGTGACCTTTCTGCCGTTCCGCATGAGCGCGGCCATCCTTGCACTGACCTCGCTCGATTTTCTCGGGCTGGGCGTGCCGCCGGGGACGCCGTCGCTTGGCGAACTCCTGAGCCAGGGCAAGGCCAACATCGACGCCTGGTGGATCTCGCTGTCGACCTTCGGTGTGCTGGTCGTCACGCTGATGCTGTTGACCTTCATGGGCGATGCGCTGCGCGATGCACTGGATCCGCGAAAGGCTGAAAAATGAACGCGCCGATCCCGTCGCCGTTGCTCGACGTTCGTGACCTCCGCGTTGCCTTCGGCGGCAAGGAAGTCGTGCATGGCATCGATTTCCATGTCGCGCCGGGCGAGAAGCTGGCACTCGTCGGCGAATCCGGCTCGGGCAAGACGGTGACGGCGCTGAGCCTGCTTCGGCTGGCGCAGAACGCCGATCTTTCGGGAAGCGCGATGTTCGGAGGCCAGGACGGTGGCCAGGCGCGCGATCTGCTGGCGATGCCCGAGCGCGCGCTGCGCGGCATCCGCGGCAAGGAGATCGCGATGATCTTCCAGGAGCCGATGACGGCGCTGAATGCGCTCTACAGCGTAGGCGACCAGATCGCGGAAGTGCTCGAGCTGCACGAGGGCCTGTCGAAGCGCGACGCGCAGGCCGCGGCCGTGCAGCTGCTGGCCGATACCGGCATTGCCGAGCCGGCGCGGCGGGCGAGGGCGCTGCCGCATCAGCTCTCCGGCGGCCAGCGGCAGCGCGCGATGATCGCGATGGCCCTGGCCTGCAAGCCGCGCCTGCTGCTCGCCGACGAACCGACCACCGCACTCGACGTGACGGTGCGCGCACAGATCCTCGAACTGCTGGCCGACCTCCAGCGCCGATACGGCATGGCAGTGCTGCTCATCACCCACGACCTGAACCTGGTGCGCCGCTTTGCCGATCGCGTGGCGGTGATGGAGAACGGGTACATCGTCGAGCAGGGCGGCGTGGCTCGCGTATTCGACGCGCCGCAGCATCCCTATACGCGCAGGCTGATCGACAGTCGGCCAGTGCGCGAGGTCGCTGCCGTGCCTGATGTGCAGGCCGTGCCAGTGCTGTCGGCCACCGCGTTGCGCGTGAGCTATCCGGTACCGCGACCCGGCATCGGCGGTTGGTTCCGCAAGGGTGCATTCGTTGCGGTGCTGGGCGCCGATTTCCACATCGCGCCCGGCGAGACGCTGGGCGTGGTCGGCGAATCAGGATCGGGCAAGTCGACGCTGGCGTTGGCGGCGCTCGGCCTGCTGCCGCACGGCGGCACGCTGGCCGTCGCTGGCAAGAACTGGCGCATGGGGCGCGCGTCCGATCGCGCGCTGCGCCGCACGATGCAGGTGGTGTTCCAGGACCCGTTTTCATCACTGTCGCCGCGCATGACGGTCGAAGAGATCGTTGGCGAGGGGCTCACGGTGCATGAGCCCGAAATCGACGCCGAGGCGCGACGTGGCCGTGTGCTCACCGCGCTCGCCGACGTCGGGCTGACCGAGTCCCAGTTCCCCGCGCTGCTGGCGCGCTATCCGCACGAGTTCTCGGGCGGCCAACGTCAGCGGTTGGCGATCGCGCGGGCGCTGATCATCAACCCGCGACTGCTGGTGCTCGACGAGCCGACCAGTGCGCTCGATGT
>CAIQMJ010001240.1 GCA_903872875.1 uncultured Variovorax sp. | reverse complement strand
TGTCGGCCCACTGCGCGAGGATGCGCGACATGCCCTTCTCGGGCTCGGGATAGAGCGTCGGGCTCGGCGCCAGGTGCTCGAGCACGTCACAGATCAGCGCGGTGTCGCAATAGACGTCGGCGCCGATCTGCAGCACCGGTGTCTTGCGGTAGCCGCCGGTCAGCGACTGCAGGTCGGGCTTCGGCAGGATCGGCGGAATCACGACCGACTTCCAGGGAAGCTTCTTGTAGCCCAGGATCAGCCGCATCTTCTCGGAGAACGGCGAGCGCGCGTAGTGATGGAGGATCAGGTCGGCCATGGTGGGTTCTCTCTCCTGGAAGCGTAGGTGACGGCGCGCGTCAGATCAGCTTGACCAGCTGCTTGCCGAAGTTGCGGCCCTTGAGCAGGCCGAGGAAGGCTTCGGGCGCTGCCTCGATGCCCTGCGCTACCGACTCGCGCGGCTTGAGCTTTCCGCTGCCCACCAAGCCGCCGAGTTCAGCCAGCGCCTCGGGCCAGAACTCCATGTGTTCGCTGACGATGAAGCCTTCGAGTTTCACGCGGTTGATGAGGAACAGCGCCGGGTTGGCCAGCGGCAGCGGCGCACCGTCGTAGCCGGCGATCATTCCGCACAGCGCGATGCGCGCGAAGGCGTTCAGGCGCAGCATGACCGCGTCGAAGATGTAGCCGCCGACGTTCTCGAAGTAGCCGTCGATGCCCTTCGGGCAGGCTTCCTTCAACGCGGCGCTCATGCTCTTCACGTCCGGGTGCTGCTTGTAGTCGATGCAGGCGTCGAAGCCGAGTTCTTCGGTCACGTACCGGCACTTGTCGGCGCCGCCGGCGATGCCGACCACGCGGCAGCCGCGCGCCTTGGCCAGCGCACCGAACGCGCTGCCGACCGCGCCAGAGGCAGCGGTGACGACCAGCGTCTCGCCCTCCTTCGGCGCGATGATCTTCACCAGCCCGTACCAGGCGGTCACGCCGGGCATGCCGACCGCGCCGAGGTAGTGCGACAGCGGGACGTGCGTGGTGTCGACCTTGCGCAGCGAGCCCGGCACGGTCGCATCGACCACGCTGTATTCCTGCCAGCCGCCGAAGCCGACGACCTTGTCGCCAACCTGGTACTTCGGGTGCCTGCTCTCGACGATCTCGCCGACGGTGCCGCCCTGGAACACCGCGCCGGTCGGCTGGTTGGCGGTGTAGCTCTTCGAGTCGTTCATGCGTCCGCGCATGTACGGGTCGAGGCTCATGTAGTGGTGGCGCACCAGCACCTGGTTGTCGGCAAGCGTTGGCGTCTCGCCGGTGACCAGCTTGAAGTTGGACAGCGTGGCTTCGCCTTCGGGGCGGTTGTCGAGGTAGATCTGCTTGTTGACGGGCATGCTTGTCTCCGGGAGAGGAAGTTCAGTCGGTGGATGGCGGGCGTTGCGCGTTGGCGCTGCCCGGGCCGGTCGGCAGCCGGCGGTGGACGTACTTGAAGGTGCCGGTCGCGTGCGCGCACGCTTGCTCCTTCTCGTCGTAGACGGTCGCCTCGACGAAGGCCATCGTCGCAGTGCGGTGCTTCAGCAGGCCGCGTGCTACCAGCGGGCCGACCGAAGGCCGCATGAAGCTGGTCTTCATCTCGATCGTGACCACCCCGACCTCGGGCGTGTCGCTGCGCGCCGCCGCGGCCATCGTGATGTCCAGCAGCGTCATGAGCGCGCCGCCGTGGGTCACGTCGAAGGTATTCAGATGCTCGGGCTTCGCCGTGTAGTGCAGCTCCGACTTTCCGCCGGCAAAGCCCGCGATCGTGATGCCCAGGTACCGTGCGAACGGTATGCGGCTGGTGAACGACGGGGCGTCGAAGCCTGCCGGCGACTCGGGCTCAGCCATGCGAGACCACGCTCACGCCGCCGTCGACCGCCAGCCACTGGCCGGTGATGTGCTTGCCGGCGTCGCTCGCGTAGAGCAGCGCGATGCCCTTCAGATCCTCGTCGTCGCCGAGGCGGTTGAGCGGCACGGCGGCTTCCATCTTCTCCTGGCCGATCGCCTTGATCAGGCCACCGGCCAGCTTGGTCACGAAGAAGCCGGGGCAGATCGCGTTGACGTTGATCTTGTACTTGCCCCATTCGGCCGCCAGCGTCCGGGTGAAGCCCAGCACCGCCGTCTTCGACGTGTTGTAGGCCAGGCACTGCATCTCGGGCGGATTGCCGTTCAGGCCCGCGATCGACGAGATGTTGATGATGCGGCCGGTGCGCTTCGGGATCATGTACAGGTTGGCGACTTCCTGAGCGAGGATGAAGTAGCCGCGCACGTTGAGGTTCATCACCTTGTCCCAGGCCTCGACCGGATGCGACTCGGCCGGCGTGCCCCAGCTCGCACCGGCGTTGTTGACCAGGATGTCGATCGCGCCCATGCGCTCCATCGTCTCGCGCGCGAGGCGACGGATGTCGTCCTCCTTGGCGCAGTCGGCTGCGATCCAGCGCGCGTCGATGCCCGCGGCC
>CAIQMJ010001239.1 GCA_903872875.1 uncultured Variovorax sp. | reverse complement strand
GAGCATCTGGCCGCAGTCGCGCGTCAACACGCGGTAGACCGGGTGGCCCTGCAGCCGGCTGGCCAGCCGCGTGGCGCCGATCGGCGAGCCCAGCAGGAAGAGGTGGTGCGGCAACCGCACATCCGCCGGGAGCGTCGCGATGGCCATGCGCAGCAGCACGCCGCCAAGCGAATGCCCGATCACCGCGTAGTCGCCCTGTGCGCCCATGGCCGCCAGGCGACCGGCAAGCCGCCGGCCGATGACGGCGGCATCCTCGACGCTCGTCATGTAGCCGAAGGTGCCGGTCTGCTGGCCGGCGCTGCGCAGGTGCCGCAGCATCGGCCAGCCGGACAGCGGCGTGCGGCCCATGCCGTGGACGAAGAGCAACTGCATGCGGCCGCGCTGAGTGGTCGTGGTGGCGTCGGGGGTTGTGATGGACGGCGGCTCAGGCCGTCTCGATACCGAGTTCACCGCAGACGCGCGCCAGCAGCGCCTTCAGCGCGCCGACCTCGGTCTCGAGCCGCGCGACATTGGCCTTGAGCGCCGCGATCTCGCCCAGCGAGATGTCGGCGGCCAGCGCCGGGGTGCTGTCGGCGCCAGCGAGCTCTTCTGCGGGTGCGCCGCTGAGCAGGTGTGCCCAGCGGCCTTCGCGCGCGCCGGGCAGCCGCTGAAGCTTGGCGACCAGCGCGCCGGCGGGGCGTTCGGCGAGTTCGTTGAGGAAGCCTTCGACCGACGAGATGTCGGCGAAGTTGTGCATCCGGTCGCAGGCGATGCGCAGCTCGCCGGCGGTCTGCGGGCCGCGCAGCATCAGCACCGCCAGCAGGATGACCGACTGTGACGGCAGCTGCAGCACGCGCGCGGTGTTGTGCTCGTAGCGGAAGGTGCGTCCGCCGCTGCTTTCCATCACGAGGCTGTAGCCCTTGAGGCTGTCGAGCGCCGCCTGCGCCTGGGCGTCGGTGACTTCGAGCACCGGATGGCGGCTGGTCTTCTGGTTGCAGCCGGACACCAGCGCATTGAGCGTGAGCGGATAGCTGTCGGGCACGGTGCGCTGCTTTTCGATCAGCACGCCCAGCACGCGGGTTTCGAGGAGGGAGAGTGCGGGAAGTGAGGAAGCCATGTCTTGGTTTTTGGATCTGGCGAAGTCGGCTCAGCTGTTGCTGATGCGGCTGACCAGCGCCTTGGTGAAGGCTGCTGTGTTCGCCGTGCCGCCGAGGTCGCCGGTGCGCACCTTGTCGATGTTGAGCGTGTCGTCGATCGCCTGGCGCAGGCGGCCGCCGAGGTCGGTCCGCTTGCAGTGGTCGAGCATCAGCGCCGCGGCAAGCATGAGCGCGATCGGGTTGGCGATGCCCTTGCCGGCAATGTCCGGCGCGGAGCCGTGCACCGCTTCGAAGATCGCCGCATCGGTGCCGATGTTGGCGCCCGGCGCCATGCCAAGCCCGCCGACCAGGCCGGCGACGAGGTCCGACAGGATGTCGCCGAACAGGTTGGTCGTGACCAGCATGTCGAACTGCCAGGGGTTGAGCACCAGTTTCATCGCGCAGGCGTCGACGATGATGGTGTCGAGTTCGAACCTGCCCTTGTACTTCTCTTCGTAGATCTGCAGGCCGGTCTCCAGGAACAGCCCGGTCAGCACCTTCATGATGTTGGCCTTGTGCACCAGCGTCACCTTCTTGCGGCCGGTGGCGATCGCGGTCTCGAACGCGTACTCGAGGATGCGGCGGCAGCCCTGACGGGTGTTGATGCCGGTCGCCATGCCGACTGCGTGCGGATCGTCGTCGATGCGCACGTAATGCTCATGGCCGATGTAGAGCCCTTCGAGGTTCTCTCGCACCACCATCAGGTCGATCTTGTCGAAGCGGCCGCCGGGGATGACCGTGCGCGCGGGACGCAGGTTGGCATAGAGCTGGAACTCCTCGCGCAGCCGCACGTTCGACGATCGGTATCCGCCGCCCGACGGCGTTTCGAGCGGGCCCTTGAGCGCGAGCCGGGTGCGGCGGATGCTGTCGAGCGTGGCGGCCGGCAGCGGGTCGCCGGCGGCCTGCACGCCGCCGAGGCCGGCGATCTGCCGGTCCCATTCGAAGGGCGCCTGCAAAGCATCGAGCGCGGCCAGCGTGGCGTCGACGATTTCGGGGCCGATGCCGTCGCCGGGAATCAGGGTGGCGGGGATGGAAGTGGTCATGGCAGTGTTCTCTCGTCAATTCGGTGGGGCGGCGGTACGCGCCGCGCGCGGCCTGAAGAATACGCCGATGGCGCCATCGCCGTGCCACTGCGGCGGTGCTTGCCCGCCATGCGGACGGGGCAAACCAGCGCTCATAAAATGCCCGCTTCTCGGTTCGACGCCATACCGGCCCGCCACCGACCCGTCACTCCCCGAAAGCGCCCTCTCGATGTCCGCCACGCGCAAGCTCTTCGTCACCACCGCCCTGCCGTATGCCAACGGCAAGTTCCACATCGGTCACATCATGGAGTACATCCAGGCCGACATCTGGGTGCGGTTCCAGCGGATGAACGGCGCACAGGTCGACTTCGTCTGCGCCGACGATGCACACGGCGCCGCCATCACGATCGCGGCCGACAAGGCCGGCGTGACGCCGCAGGCCTTCGTCGCCGGCATCGCGGCCGGCCGCGCCGAATACCTCGACGGCTTCCACATCGCCTTCGACAACTGGAGCTCGACCGATTCGCCGGAAAACCATCAGCTCGCCCAGGACATCTACCGCGACCTGCGCGACAAGGCCGGGCTGATCTCGACGAAGAGCGTCGAGCAGTTCTACGACCCCGAGAAGGGCATGTTCCTGGCCGACCGCTTCATCAAGGGCGAGTGCCCCAACTGCCACGCCAAGGACCAGTACGGAGACAACTGCGAGGTCTGCGGCGCGGTGTACGCGCCGACCGAACTGATCGACCCGTATTCGGCACTGTCCGGTGCCAAGCCCGAGCTGCGCAGTTCCGATCATTTCTTCTTCAAGCTGTCGGATCCGCGCTGCGAGGCTTTCCTGAAGGAATGGACCGCGGCCGCCGGCCATGTGCAGCCCGAGGTCCAGAACAAGATCCGCGAATGGCTCTACAAGGACGACGAGGGCAAGGGCGGCCTCGGCGACTGGGACATCAGCCGCGACGCGCCCTACTTCGGCATCGAGATTCCAGATGCGCCGGGCAAGTACTTCTACGTGTGGCTCGACGCGCCGGTCGGCTACCTGGCGTCGCTGAAGAACCTGCTGGACAAGCGCTGCATCGAACTCGGTGGCGACGGCATCTCGTACACCGAATACATGGCCGATCCCGAGCTGGAGCAGGTGCACTTCATCGGCAAGGACATCATCACCTTCCACACGCTGTTCTGGCCCGCGATGCTGCATTTCAGCGGCCGCAAGGCGCCGAACGCGGTTTACGTGCATGGCCACCTCACGGTCAGCGGCGAGAAGATGAGCAAGAGCCGAGGCACCGGCATCGACCCGCTCAAGTACCTGTCGATCGGCCTGAACCCCGAGCATCTGCGCTACTACCTCGCCGCCAAGCTCAGCGGCCGCAACGAGGACATCGACTTCAACCCGGAGGACTTCGTCGCGCGCGTCAACAGCGACCTGGTGGGCAAGTACATCAACATCGCGAGCCGCGCTGCCGGATTCATCGGCAAGCGCTTCGACGGCCGACTGGGCACGGTATCGGAAGACGGCTCGGCGCTGCTGGGCCTGCTGCGCGGCGAGGGCGGCAGCATTCGCGCGCTGTACGGCGGCCGCGACACCGCACGCGCGTTGCGCGACACGATGGCGCTGGCCGACCGCGTGAACGAGTATGTCGATGCCAACAAGCCATGGGAGCTCGCGAAGAAGGAAGGCATGGAGGCGCGGCTGCACGATGTCTGCACCGTGTGCATCGAGGCCTTTCGCCTGCTCACGATCTACCTGAAGCCTGTGCTGCCGGCGCTGGCCGCCAATGTCGAGTCTTTCCTGAAGATCTCGCCGCTGCAGTGGACCGATGCCACCGAAGCGCTGCCTGCCGGCCATGCGATCGGCGACTATAGGCACCTGATGCAGCGCGTCGATCCGAAATTGCTGGACGCGTTGTTCGACCTGCCGGCAACGCCTGCGGCAGCGGCGACAGCAACCGCCGAGGCGGCTGCCGAATTGCCGGGCGGCGAGGAGATTGCGCCCGTCATCACGATCGACGACTTCACGAAGATCGATCTGCGGATCGCGAAGATCGTGAACTGCGAGCCAGTCGAGGGTTCGACCAAGCTGCTGCGGCTGACGCTCGACGCGGGCGAAGGCAGGACGCGCAACGTGTTCAGTGGCATCGCCTCGGCCTACACGCCGGAACAGCTGGTCGGCAAGCTGACGGTGCTGGTCGCCAACCTCGCGCCACGCAAGATGAAGTTCGGCGTGAGCGAAGGCATGGTCCTTGCTGCCAGCCATGCGGACGAAAAAGCCCACCCGGGCATCCATGTGCTCGAGCCGTGGCCGGGTGCCACGCCAGGCATGCGCATTCACTTATCTCGGAATCGACCGCCATGAATATTCCCCACCGCCTCGTTTCCGGACTGCTGGCCGCTGGCGTACTGCTGTTGGCCGGCGGCTGCGCGGTCGTGAGTGTGGGGAGCGCGGTGGTCAGCGTGGCGGGAACGGCCGTGAGCGTCGGTGCCTCGGCAGTCGGGCTGGCGGCAGATGCCGCCATCGGCACCGCGCGCCTGGGAGGCCGGGCAGTCGGCGCCATGCTGCCGGGCGGCGACGCGGCACCCTGATCCGGCAGATCCCGCATGATGGAAACACTCAGGGCGCTTCCGCGTCGCGGTCGGGCGACGAACCACTGCGCACCACGCGCTGATCGTCGTTCAGCACGGCGGTGAAGACCATCGGCGCATTGGGCGGATCAGTCCAGCGCCATTCCCACTCGGTTTCATGGCGCAGTCCATAGGGCGTGACCTTCGCGGGCTTGCCCAGCAATTTGCGCAACGCTTCCATCGGCATCTCCGGTTGAACCTTTGCGAAATTCTGCGGCGTCAGCACCTGCCGCAGCGCGACCATCCGGCCGTCCGGGCCGATGGTGATCATGTAGTTCTTCCGACCTTGCGGCTGGCGGTTGTATTCGAAGACCCGACCGCCCGGCGCATCCCAGATGTTTTCGGGCTGGCCGAAACGGGCGCGCACGTCGGCCTCGGTCGACACGCCCTCCTCCAGTTCGCTGATCGCCTGGTTGTCGCAACCGGCGAGGATCGTGAGGGCGACCAGCAACCCCGCAACCCACGCCCGCTTCGATCCGTTTCCGCGTGCCATGCCATCCCCCGGTAAAATCCGCGCCAAAGGTCCAGTCTATGTCCATGTTCAATCGCCCCCACTACACCTCCGAAATCACCGATTTCATCGACAGTCTCAAGAAGAAGAAGCCGTCGCTCGAGGCGGAACAACGCGCCGGCCGCGCTCTGCTGTGGGACAAGCAGCTCGACCGCAGCCTGCAGGCGGAGTACGGCGAGGCAAAGGTGGCGCAGCAACCCTACGTCTACCAGACCCAAGCAACGAAGTGAGCGTCCGCCCCGCCGCAGGCGACGATCACGGCGCCACGGTGGGTGCGATGCCGGAAGTGATCGATCAGGTCGCGCTCGCCAAGCTCTATGGCGAGCCGCTGTTCGCGCTGCCGAACGACCTGTACATCCCGCCTGAGGCACTCCAGGTCTTTCTCGAGGCCTTCGAGGGGCCGCTGGACTTGCTGCT
>CAIQMJ010001238.1 GCA_903872875.1 uncultured Variovorax sp. | reverse complement strand
TGATCAATGGTTCCGAGCGCATATTTCCAGCGAATTCCATCAGAAATGAAGGGCCGCTCAAACAAGCAAGGCATTGCGCCTACCATTTTGTGAGGAGCTTGGGAGGCACGGCGCTTGACGGTCTTTCAGGCTTGCCTCATGTCGTCGCCGGAAATATATTTTCCGCCACTGCAAACGGTATAGATCATCTCGCGGCAGCGGCTATTCAGCCTGAAAATGAAAGGAAATTGAAAAAAATAGTTGCCGCAGTCGCTACGGTTTTGGAGTTTGCGGCGCTGGGCTATGTGATGAGCCAGTTGAGCGTCGAATTCGCCAATCATGTTGTCGAATTTTTATTGGGCGAGCCCATCGAGGATGATCGCCGAACGGATGAAATCGCAGCCCTGATTGGTTCTGCAGGGTTTGCCGCCGTGGGCGCATATTTCAGCTATGAAGATATGACATTCGATGAAGCCATATGGTGGCTGCTGGATAACCGGGGGAATTGGCGCTTGAATCGCGAGCAGCAGCGATTGATTGAAGCAATGTTGGTAGCTCCTGGCCAAGCCTGATTGAGACGTTTTTTTTCATTGCTGAAGGGTTGCAGCGCGGGCATGACGGCGTTCTGAGCCGACGAGATTCGCGGTCCGTGTCCGCACGCTACGATCCGGCCCATGTCTGCCGCTCCCGTCGCGCCGCCTTCGGCCCCTGTCAACTCTGCGACTCCCGCGCTTCCCCTGGATGCCGAAGGCATCCTCGCGCTTGCTGCGCGCTCGATGTTCCACCTGTTCTCCAGCATCAGCCAGGGCATGTTCCTGGTCGATCGCAGCGGGCGCATCGTCTGGGTGAACGAGGGCTACAAGCGCTTCCTGCCCGCGCTGGGCTTCTCGTCCGTCGACCAGTTCCTTGGCCGGCCGGTCGAGGAGGTCATTCACAACACGCAGATGCGGCAGGTGCTCGACACGGGCAAGCCGATCCTGATCGACCTGTTGACCAACAAGGCGGGTACCTTCGTCGTGAGCCGCATCCCTCTGCACGAGGAGCGCGAAGGCGACGCGGGCAGCGTGCCCGGCGAGGTGATCGGCGCGATCGGCATCGTGCTGTTCGATCATCCCGAGACCACGCTGCAGCCGCTGATCAGCAAGTTCGCGATGCTGCAGCGCGACCTGGACGATGCGCGGCGCGAACTCGCCACGCAGCGTGCCAACCCGTTGCTTCGGCAAACGCCGGATGGTCAGCGACGCGCCAAGTACACCTTCGCGAGCTTCATCGGCAGCAGTCCGGCTGCGGTCGATGTGAAGCGCCACGCACGCCGCGCGTCGCAGTCGTCGAGCCCCGTGCTGCTGCTCGGAGAGACCGGCACCGGCAAGGAACTGCTCGCGCATGCGATCCACACCGCTTCGGCGCGGGCGCACGGGCCCTTCGTCAGTCTGAACATCGCAGCCGTGCCCGACACCTTGCTGGAGGCGGAATTCTTCGGCTTCGCGCCTGGCGCATTCACCGGTGCAGACCGCAAGGGGCGTGACGGCAAGTTCAAGCTGGCCGACGGCGGCACGCTGTTCCTCGACGAGATCGGCGACATGCCGATGGGCCTGCAGGCCAAGCTGCTGCGTGCGCTGCAGGAAGGCGAGATCGAGCCGTTGGGCTCCAACAAGCTGGTGCCTTTCGATGCGCGCGTGATCGCGGCGACTTCGCGCGACCTTCCGGCGCTTGTGCGCGACGGGCGCTTCCGCGAAGACCTTTATTACCGCCTGAACGTGCTGCCGCTGCGCGTGCCGCCGCTGCGCGAAAGGCGCAGCGACATTCCAGCGCTGGTAGAGGCGTTGGGCGAAGACATGGCGCAGCGCAGCGGCGAGGCCCCGCCCGAGTTGATGCCCGACGCACTTGCCTTGCTGGCGGCGCAGCATTGGCGCGGCAACACGCGCGAACTGCGCAATGTGCTGGAGCAGGTCGCGATGCGCAGCGATGCGACGCGCATCGATGCCGAGGAGATCCAGCGCGTGCTGGCCGAAACCGGAATGGAACAGATTGCCGCGCCGGAGCCGGAACGCATTCCCGACATGTCCAGTGAAGCCGCGGGCCTGCTGCGTCCCCTGTCGCTGCAGATCGCCGAACTGGAGCGCCGCGCCATCGCCGCCGCGATGGCTTCGACGGGCGGCAACAAGCTGGCGACTTCGCGCCTGCTGGGCATCTCGCGCGCGACGCTGTACGACCGGATGCAGGTACCGCCCGCCACTGACTTCGGATAGACCCACGCTGCTTCGTCTGCTCGGCAACGTGCCGGCTGAGGTTGTCCTACGATCGCACGACTGTCACTCCGGCCGATTCGGCCGCACCACCAGCGAGCTGCGATGCCCGACGATCAGATCCAAGCCGGCTTCACCCGATCCAGGCCACTGGCCGACACAGGTCTTGGCGCGAACCTGCCGGCGGACCCGAGGCGTCAAGCCGACACGACGACGGCATCGCCGCCGCCGAGGGCTGCAACGACGACCTGGCAAGCGTTCGTGCCGTGCAGGCCGCAGGGCATGGATCTGCACGCTGCTTTCAGTTCCGAGCCCGGTAGCGACCCTGCAACAGGTCGCACCTTCGCGGATGCAGCCGGGCGTTCCACGATCGGCCATGCGGGTGGCGGGCAATGTGTGGATATGGATGCGCTGCGCTTCCAGTTGGCGATCTATCAAAGTGGGACACATCACCCGCAGTGCGCCGTGCTTGCCGATCTCTGCGAAGAAGCCGCCAGCAGCGGCGAGCTCGAACTCGATGGCATCAGTCCGGCGGCAGTCGACCAGATGCCTGAAGAAGTCTGGGAGGCACTTCGTGGCTTTGTGACCAAGTTGCAAGTGTCTCCAGATACGTCCCACGAGACGGAGCAGCGTTGGCGAACGGCCTTGGATCTGCCAAACCCGGCAACGGAGAGCGGACGCGCGCGCAAGCGACCCCGTCTCGAAGAGATCGGACTCCCTGTCGATGTCGATCAGGGTCCAAAGCGGCGGGCGATCGGCGGCTTGAGCTCGGCCGGGCAGAGGCCTGCCGAGCGCATCGTGGCGCCGGTTGCGCCGGCCGCCGCGCAGCCAACTTCGGTGTCGTTTCAGCCGTCTACGGTGCCGGCCGCCATCGAGACTCGCAATCTCAAGGCACTCGATCTCCTTTCTGCGAATCCTGCGATGCCGACGCACGAATTGACAACCCTGCTGAACGCCAGCGCCGCGTCCTGGCCGGCCGTGAGTGCCAGCGTGGTGAGCACGATCAAGCGTGACTTCACTGCGATGAAAGCCGTCTCACAGGGAGCGACACCCCAGAACACGGCGTCGCATGTCTACGCGATAGCCAGAGGCGACCCCAGGCTGACAGCCGAGAAAGTCTGCAATGAACTCGCGCTTCGCATTGCGCCCAAAATCGTCGGCATACTGCGCGTGGCCACCGTGTTGTCGTTGATGCGGACCGCAATCGACAACGGACATCTTCCTGGCACACCTGTCAGGTCGAGTGCCGCCGCTGCTGCAAAGGAGAGCGCTGGCCACGATCTCGAGGTCTTGCGGATGCTTGCGAAGTCGCCGTCGATATCGTCGACATTGGTTGCAGCCCGTCTTGGAGAGAACGCGCCGAGCAAATTGAACGCGCTCAAGAGCCTTCTGATCTTCGTGCGCATCGTTCATTCGGCGCACCACCGCGCAGCCGGCGAGGCCCTCGCGCCGCTGGACCGCATCTACACCAGTCTTCGAGACGACGAAAAGATGCGGGCCGACGATCCGGCCAGCATCAAGGCGCTTGAAGACATCTGGAAGCAGAGCGATCGGCAGACAAGCGACTTCAGGCGTTTCCGGTCCCTTTGCCTGCTCGCCATCGACAACAAGGTCTTCGAGGATGCAGACGACCACGGAAGAGGGCAGGCAGACCCACCCGTCTGATGCGCCACGTGGATGCGAAGCCTTCGACGCCGCCAGCTCTGCCTAGACGGTCGGCACGGTGCCTCCGTCGATCACGTACTCGGTACCTGTGATCGATCCGGCGCGTGATGAGACCAGGAAGCCCACCAGATCGGCAACCTCCTGAGGACGCGCCGGGCGGCCCAGCGGAATGCCGCCGAGCGATGCCATCAATGCCCGCTGCGCCGTTTCATGGTCGGTTCCGTTGTTGCGCGCGATCTCGTCGACGAGGCCGATGGCCGCTTCGGTCTCCACCCACCCCGGCGACACGCGCACCACGCGTATGCCCTTGGGGCCGACTTCCTTGGAGAGGGCCTTGCTGTAGGTGGACAGGGCCGCCTTGGCTGCCGCATAGGCGGTGGTGGCTTCGGGGAGCGGCAGTTCCCGCTGGATCGACGTCACATGCACGATCACCCCGGAGCCTTGCGACACCATGCCGGGGAGCAGGGCGCGATCGAGCCGAACGGCAGGCATCAGGTTCTGGTCGAGCGCCTTCTGCCATTCGTCGTCGTCGAGTGCGGCAAAACCGCCCGCCGGTGCGGACGAGCCGCCGACGACGTGCACGACGATGTCCACGCCGCCGAACTGCAGGCGCACTGCGTCGGCAACGGCCGTGCAGCCAGCCGCGCAGGCGAGATCGGCTTCGATGAATGTCACGCCTTCGGGCAGGTCGGCGCTCGGGCGCGTTCGCGCCGTGGTCAGCACCCGAACGCCGGACCGCTGCAGTTGCGTGACGACGGCCTGACCGATGCCCTTGGTGCCGCCGGTCACGAGGGGGCGGCGGCCCGCGAGCCCGACGTCGATGGTGCAGGCGGAGGTCGACCCGGAAGATGAAATCATTGATGTACGTGCTTGCGAGGCAGAAGAAGATGAAGCGGCCATGCTCGCGCTACGCTTGGGCCATGACAAGAACGCACCAGGAAGTAAGTCCTTCGCAAGAGGTCAAGCCGGGGTTCCAGCGACCTCGCTATACGCCGCTCTCCGCATCCATCGATGTCGAGGCGGCGCTGCGTTTGCTCGAGGGTCGTTGGAAATTCGTCATCCTGTTCCATCTGTTCGACGGTCAGGTGCAGCGTTTCTCCGATCTGGAGAAACGCATCGATGGCATATCCCAGAAGATGCTGACGCAGCAACTGCGCCAACTGGAGGCAGACGGCATCGTGGCGCGCACCGTCCATCCGGAAGTTCCACCTCGGGTGGACTACCTTGACGGCCTGGGGGCAGTCGCTGTGCCCCGCGCTGGATGCGATTCTCAAGTGGGTGGAGGCAAGGGAGACGACGTAGCGGTCAACGAGAACGGCCTCGCAATGCGAGGCCGTCATGGTGGCATCGATGGATCGGGGTTGCCCCGACCAGCGATGCCTATACCGCCAAAGTGCCGAACTGGCTCAGAGCGTGATCTCGGAAATCTTCGCGCCCTGCACCGACACACCGGCTTCCAGGCCGACATTGGTCAGCACGAAGCCGACCACCGGTTGACGGATGGTGTTGGTGTCGACATTGCCGTTGGCACCGATGTTGGCCACGGCCACGGTTGCATCGGCACCTGCGGTCCAGCCCTTGCTGTTGCGGAACTTGGCCAGCGCTTCCTGCGTGTTGAACAGGTAGATGACGGCCTTCGATTGCGCGCCGGCCTGGAAGCCGATCGAGCCGGCAGTCGTGCTGTAGTAAGCCTGGGTACGGCCACCGGTGCGCAGTGCACCGCGACCGTATTCGGCGCCCACACCGAAGCTGGCGCCGACCACCGCCGGGAACACGAGTACGCCGGCAGACTTGGCGACCATTTCGCGCGAGCCCGGGACGGTCTGGTACAGCTTGGACAGCGAGGCGTCGACCTGCGCGTCGATCGACGAGCGCGACGACGTGGTGCTGCCTGTATCGCCGGGGCGGGTGGTGGTGCAGCCCACGAATGCGGCGCTGCAGACCGCAACGGCGGCGATGGTGGTGAGGGTGCGCAGATTCTTGATGTACATGACAGTTCCTTTGAAATGGATCAGGCCGGGAGGCCCAGGCCTGTCTTTGGCGACAGGTCTGAGCGTGATGCTAAGGCGCTCGCAACCCCGTTTTTTGCATAGCAGAACGCCGCCTACGCGAAGTCGGGCATCGTGGCGACGGTGCGTTTCCGACTTGCCGACGGTTGTGGAAAACCCTGAGAGAAAAACAAACACTTGTATGATTTTCAGTCACGATGACCGTCTGAAAAATGATCTGAATGGTCATGACCCCAAGGGAAATCCCTTTGAAATCAAGCCTTCGCCGCCTGGCACGAACTGTGCAATATTCAGCCATTCACTCAGGAGACAAAAGCATGATTCGTCGCCATCTCTTTGCGGTCGCTGCACTTTGCAGCGTCGGCGTTCTCGCGCACGGCGCGGCCCAGGCGCAGTCGGACGAGATACGCATCGCGCACATCTACAGCAAGACCGGCGCACTCGAGGCCTATGGCAAGCAGACGCAGACCGGCTTGCTGATGGGCCTGGACTACGCCACCGGCGGAACCATGACGGTCAACGGCAAGAAGCTGGTCGTGATCGAGAAGGACGACCAAGGCAAGCCCGACCTCGGCAAGTCGCTCCTGGCCGCTGCCTATTCCGACGACAAGGCCGCGCTGGCCGTCGGCCCGACGGCCTCGGGCGTCGCGCTGGCCATGCTGCCGGTCGCCGAGGAATACAAGAAGGTGCTGATCGTCGAACCGGCCGTGGCCGACTCGATCACCGGCGACAAGTGGAACAAGTACATCTTCCGCACGGGCCGCAACTCGTCGCAGGATGCGATCTCGAACGCGGTGGCGGTCGACAAGCCCGGCGTCACGATTGCCACGCTGGCGCAGGACAACGCGTTCGGCCGTGACGGCGTGAAGGCCTTTGCCGGCGCCATCAAGAAGGCGAAGCTGGTGCACGAGGAATATCTGCCGCCCGCCACCACCGAATTCACCGCGGGCGCGCAGCGCCTGTTCGACAAGCTCAAGGACGTGCCGGGCCGCATGATCATCTGGATCGTCTGGGCCG
>CAIQMJ010001237.1 GCA_903872875.1 uncultured Variovorax sp. | reverse complement strand
CAAGGGCGTGCCGCCGCACATCATGGGCATCGGCCCGATCGAGGCGATTCCCGCGGCGTTGCGCTACGCGGGCCTGAAGCACGAGGACATCGACTGGTTCGAGCTGAACGAGGCTTTCGCGGCGCAGTCGCTGGCGGTCATCAACACGCTGGGTCTCGACCCGAGCAAGGTCAACCCGATGGGCGGCGCCATCGCGCTGGGTCACCCGCTCGGCGCGACCGGCGCTATCCGTTCGGCGACAGTGGTTCACGCGTTGCGGCGCAAGAATCTCAAGTACGGCATGGTCACGATGTGCGTGGGCATGGGGCAGGGCGCCGCGGGGATATTCGAGAGGGTCTGACGACCCCTTCCATCTGCCCTGCCAGCCACGGTCTTCACGCACTGCGTGTCGCCACAAGAAGGAGACGAGGATGACGCAACACGTATTCGACAAGGCCATCGCGCTGGAGCCCAGCGGCATCCGTGCGGGGCATTTCACCGGGACGACCAGCCCGGACTACTGGAACATGGTCGGCCCGTTCGGCGGGACGACCGCGGCGGTGCTCCTGCAGGCGGTGATGCGGCATCCCGACCTGCTCGGCACGCCGATTGCGCTCACGGTCAACTACGCGTCGGCGATCGTCGCCGGCGCCTTCGACGTCCAGGCCACGCCGGTGCGCACCAACCGGTCGACCCAACACTGGACCTTGCAGATCACGCAGCTCGACGTGGCCGGCATGCCGCAGGTGACCACGACGGCCACGGTCGTCACGGCGCATCGGCGCGAGACCTGGAGCCAGAACGACGTGCCGATGCCCGCCGCACCATCGCCCGGCGACGTTCCCGCGCTGAGCGTCGGACCCAAGGGCGTGGCGTGGATCGACCAGTACGAGATGCGCATGATCCACGGCAGCGTGCCGGCGGTCTGGGACGGGACGGGCGATCACAGCGAGACGCGTCTGTGGCTGCGCGATGCGGTGCCGCGCGCACTCGACTTTCCGGCGCTGGCCTCCATGAGCGACATGTTCTTCCCGCGCATCTGGCTGCGCCGCGGGCGCGTGGTGCCGGCCGGCACGGTGTCGATCACGACCTACTTCCATGCCGACGCGGCGCAGTTGGCCGAGATGGGCACCGGCTACCTCATGGGCCGTGCTAGCGGACTGCAGTTCCGGCATGGCTTCTTCGACCAGGCGGCACAGCTCTGGAGCGAGACCGGCGCGCTGCTGGCGACGTCGAACCAGATCGTCTACTTCAAGGAATGACGATGGCGGCGATGCAGCCCAGGGCGGCACTGATCGTCGGCGCCGGCGATGCGACCGGCGGTGCCATCGCGCGCCGTTTCGCGCGCGAAGGCTACGTGGCCTGCGTCACGCGCCGCAGCCTCGACAAGCTGCAGCCGCTGGTGGCGCAGATCACCGGCGACGGCGGCGTGGCGCAGGCATTCGCCTGCGACGCGCGCAAGGAGGAAGAGGTCGTCGCGCTGGTCGAGCGGATCGAGTCCACCATCGGACCGATCGAGGTGATGGTGTTCAACATCGGCGCCAACGTGCCGGAGAGCATCCTCAAGGAGACCGCGCGCAAGTACTTCAAGGTCTGGGAGATGGCCTGCTTCTCGGGCTTCCTGAACGGCCGCGAAGTTGCCAGGCGGATGGTGGCGCGCGACATGCCGGCCAGCGGCCACCGCGGCACGATCATCTTCACCGGCGCGACGGCATCGCTGCGCGGCGCAGCCAACTTCGGCGCCTTCTCGGGCGCCAAGATGGCGCTGCGCGCGCTGGCGCAGTCGATGGCGCGCGAACTGGGGCCGCAGGGCGTGCATGTGGCGCACGTGGTGGTCGACGGTGCGATCGACACCGAGTTCATCCGCAGCAACTTCCCCGAGCGCTATGCGCTGAAGGCGCAGGACGGCATCCTGAATCCGGACCACATCGCCGACAGCTACTGGATGCTGCACGCGCAGCCGCGCGATGCCTGGACGCACGAGCTCGACCTGCGGCCGTGGTCCGAGAAGTTCTGAAGAACATTCCAAGGAGACAACGATGGCCAGAACCGTCGAGTTCCATTTCGACTTCGGCAGCCCCGCCGCCTACCTGGCTGCGACCCAGTTGCCACACGTCTGTGCCGACACCGGCGCCGCGCTGGTCTGGAAGCCGATGCTGCTGGGCGGCGTGTTCCAGGCCACGGGCAACCATTCGCCGGCGCAGATCCTGCACAAGGGCCCGTACATGAATGCGGACCTGAAGCGCTTCGCGAGCCGCTACGGCGTGCCCTTCGTGCTCAACCCGCATTTCCCGATCAACACGCTGACGCTGATGCGTGGCGCCATCGGCCTGCAGATGACCGAGCCGGTGCGCTTCGGCACGTATGTCGATGCCGTCTTCCACGCGATGTGGGTCGAGCCGCGCAACCTCAACGAGCCGGCCGAGGTCGGTGCGGTGCTGCACGGCGCGGGTTTCGATCCGCAGGCGATGCTGGCGCTGGCCGGTTCGCCCGAGGTCAAGGAGCGGCTCAAGACGGCCACGCAGGAAGCGGTGGCGCGAGGCATCTTCGGCGCGCCGACAATGTTCGTCGGCGAGCAGATGTTCTGGGGCCAGGACCGGCTCGACTTCGTTCGCGAGGCGCTTGCGGCCTGAAGGCCGCGACGCCCAACTTCATCTTCCGAGGAGACTTCTTCCATGACCGACATCCTGAGCCACACCGAAGCCGGCGTGCTGACGCTGACCTTCAACCGCGTCGCACGCAAGAACTCGATCACGGGCGCGATGTATGGCGCGCTGTCGGCTGCGCTCGAGCAGGCCGTCGCGGACGACGCGATCCGCACCGTGCTGATCCAGGGCGACCCGACGATCTTCAGCGCCGGCAACGACATCGCCGACTTCATGACGGCCGCCAGCGCGCCGGCCGATGCGCCGATGCCCGAATCGCCGGCCATGCATTTCCTGCGCGTCATCGCGGGCTTTCCGAAGCCGCTGATCGCCGCGGTCTGCGGGCCGGCGGTCGGCATCGGCACCACGCTGCTGTTCCATTGCGACCTGGTCTATGCGGGCGACAACGCCGCGTTCTCGATGCCTTTCGTGAATCTCGGCCTGGTGCCCGAAGCGGCGTCGAGCCTGCTGGCGCCGCAGATGTTCGGCTACCACCGCGCGGCCGAGGCCTTGCTGCTGGGCGAACCCTTCATGGCCGAAGCCGCGCTGGAAATCGGCCTGGTCAATCGCGTGGTGCCGCCGACCGAAGCCAACGGCATCGCACAGCAGCAGGCGCGCAAGCTGGCCGCCAAGCCGCTGTCGGCGCTGATGGAGACCAAGCGTCTCATGAAGCTGTCGCAGCAGGCGCCGGTGCTGGAGCGCATCGATGTCGAAGGCGTGAGCTTCGGCAAGGCGATGCGCTCGCCGGCCGCGCGCGAGGCTTTCCAGGCCTTCATGGAGAAGCGGAAGCCCGACTTCTCGAAGTTCTGATCCGGCCGCTCAGTCCTTTGGCAGCGGTCGCGGACGGCCGCTGTCGTCGATGGCGACGTAGGTGAAGTTGGCCTGCGTCACCTTGATGTACTGGCCCTGCGCCTGGAAGCGCTCGGCGAACACCTCGACCGTGACGGTGACCGACGTGTTTCCCAGGCGCACCAGCTTCGAATAGAAGGACAGGATGTCGCCGATGCGCACCGGCTGCTTGAAGATGAACTCGTTGACGGCCACGGTCGCCATCCGGCCCCTGGTGTGGCGCGCCGGGATCACCGAGCCGGCAAGGTCGCACTGCGCCATGACCCAGCCGCCGAAGATGTCGCCATTGGCGTTGCAGTCGCCGGGCATCGGAATGACCTTGAGCACCAGTTCCATGTCGGTCGGCAGGCTCTTGAGGACAGCAGCCGCATGGGCACTTGGAGATTCGGACATGGGCACAATCTGAGGAAAACAACGACCACGATTGTCCCTCATGCGCCGAAGCGGCGAAGCTATTTCCCCTCCCCACGCACCGGCCGGCGACACCACCGGCCAGCCCGCGCGCAGCGATCGTTCCGACTGGGCCACGCTGCGCCGTCTCTTCCCCTATCTCTGGCAGTACAAGTGGCGCGTGCTCGCGGCACTTGTCTTCATGATCGGTGCCAAGGTCGCCAACGTCGGCGTGCCGCTGCTGCTGAAGAACCTGGTCGACACGATGACGCCGAAGCCCGACATGGCGCAGGCGATGCTCGTGGTGCCGGTCGCGCTGCTGCTGGCCTACGGCCTGCTGCGCTTCTCGACCTCGTTGTTCAGCGAGCTGCGCGAGCTGGTCTTCGCCAAGGCGACCGAAGGTGCGGCGCGCAGCATCGCGCTCGAGGTGTTCCGCCACCTGCACGCGCTGAGCCTGCGTTTCCACCTCGAGCGCCAGACCGGCGGCATGACGCGCGACATCGAGCGCGGCACGCGTGGCGTGCATTCGCTGATCTCGATGTCGCTCTACAGCATCGTGCCGACCATCATCGAGCTGGTGATGGTCCTCGCGATCCTGGGTGCGAAGTTCGACATGCTGTTCGTCTGGATCACCGGTGCCGCGCTGGTGTTCTACATCGCGTTCACCGTCACCGTGACCGAATGGCGCACCCAGTTCCGCAAGACCATGAACGAGCTCGATTCGACGGCGCAGAGCCGCGCGGTCGATTCGCTGCTGAACTACGAGACCGTCAAGTACTTCAACAACGAGGAGTTCGAGGCGAAGCGCTACGACGCCAGCCTCGACCGTTACCGGCGTGCCGCCATCAAGAGCCAGCGCACGCTGTCGATGCTCAACACCGGCCAGCAGTTGCTGATCGCGGTGAGCCTGGTGCTGATGCTGTGGCGCGCGACCTCCGGCGTGTCGGCCGGCCGCATGACGCTGGGCGACCTGGTGATGGTGAACGCCTTCATGATCCAGCTCTACATACCGCTCAACTTCCTGGGCGTGATCTACCGCGAGATCAAGCAGAGCCTGACCGACCTCGACAAGATGTTCGTGCTGATGGAGAAGGACCGCGAGATCAGCGATGCGCCGGGCGCGCAGCCGCTGGCTGGGCATGACGCGACGGTGCGCTTCGAGGACGTGAGCTTCGCGTACGAGCCCTCGCGCCCGATCCTGAAGCACGTGAGCTTCGAGATTCCGGCGGGCAAGACCGTCGCGGTGGTCGGTCCGTCGGGCTCGGGCAAGTCGACGCTCGCACGGCTGCTCTATCGCTTCTACGATGTCCAGCAGGGCCGCATCACCATCGGCGGCGAGGACATTCGCGCCGTCACGCAGGCCAGCGTGCGCCAGGCCATCGGCATCGTGCCGCAGGACACGGTGCTGTTCAACGACACGGTCCGATACAACATCGCCTACGGCCGGCCCGATGCCACGCGCGAGGAAGTCGAGGCCGCCGCCAAGGCCGCGCGGATCCACGATTTCATCGCGGCCACGCCCAAGGGCTATGACACGCCGGTCGGCGAGCGCGGGCTGAAGCTGTCGGGCGGCGAGAAGCAGCGGGTCGCGATCGCGCGCACGCTGCTGAAGGACCCGCCGATCCTGATCTTCGACGAGGCCACGTCCGCGCTCGATTCCGCCAACGAGCGCGCGATCCAGTCCGAGCTGCAGAGCGCCGCGCAGAACAAGACCACGCTGGTGATCGCGCACCGGCTGTCGACCGTGGTCGACGCCCACGAGATCCTCGTGCTCGAAAGCGGCGTCGTCGTCGAGCGTGGCACGCATGCTGCACTGCTGGCGCGGCAGGGGCGCTATGCCCAGATGTGGGCGATGCAGAAGATCGAGGCCGCACCCGTCCTTCTGTGACTCCCTGCCATTCCATTTCTTGAAACCGAACCCAGGAGCGATTCGAATGACCGGGAAGATTCCCCTGCTCGTGCTGAACATGCAGACCGCTGCGCATCTGGCGCAGATCGAACAGGTGTACGACGTGACCTATGCGATCGACAAGGCGTCGCGCGCTGCGGCGGTGGCGACGCATGGTGCGCGCTACCGCGCCGTGCTGACCAACGGCGGCCTCGGCTTGAGCAAGGCGGAAATCGACGCGATGCCGCAGCTGGAACTGATCTGCGCGATGGGCGCAGGCTACGAGAACGTCGCGATCGACGACGCACGGGCGCGCGGCATCGTCGTGGCCAATGGCGCGGGGACCAACGACGACTGCGTGGCCGACCACGCGTTCGGCCTGCTGAT
>CAIQMJ010001236.1 GCA_903872875.1 uncultured Variovorax sp. | reverse complement strand
TCGGCGTGCTGATCGTGATGGTGGTGATGATCGGCATGATCAGCCCGCCCGTCGGCATGAACCTCTTCGTGCTGAATTCGCTGCTGCCCCATGTGGCGGTGCGCACCGTGTTCCGCGGCGTCATGCCTTTCCTCAGCGCGCTGATCCTGGGCCTGCTCGCCTTGATCGCCTTTCCCTCCATCTCCCTGTTCCTCCTGCAATGGGTGCGTTGACGCGCCACCGTCCGGACCACCACCATGCCTGAAACCCCTTCTCTTCCCCGCATCGGATTCGTCGGCCTCGGCGTCATGGGGCGTCCCATGGCGGGACACCTGTCCAGGGCCGGATACCCGCTGACGCTGCATGACGCGACGCCCGGCCTCGCACACGCGGTGGCCGGCGAGCTGCCCGGCAGCCGCGCCTCGGACAGCCTGGCCGAACTCGCGGCGCAGAGCGACATCGTCATCACCATGTTGCCCAACGGCGAGGTGGTCCGGCAGGTGGTCACCGGCGCGGGCGGCCTGCTCGAAGGCCTGGCCGCGGGCGCGCTGCTGCTGGACACGTCGTCCTGTGAACCCTGGCTCACGCAGCGGACGGCCGAGGCGCTGCAACAGCGCGGCGTGGCCATGGTGGATGCGCCGGTGTCGGGCGCCCAGTGGGGCGCCCAGGCGGCCGAACTGGTCTTCATGGTGGGCGGTGCGCAGGCCGACGTCGAGCGCGTGCGCCCGCTGCTCGACGTGATGGGCCGCGCCGTCTTCCATCTGGGCGGCGTGGCATCGGGCCATGCAATGAAATGCATCAACAACTGCATCACCGCCATGACGCTCGAGAACACCGCCGAGGGGCTGGTGGCCGGCAAGCGCTATGGCCTGGATCCGAAGGTGATGGTCGACGTCCTCAATGAGTCGACCGGGGGGTCGTGGATCACGCAGACCCACTTCCATCAGCGCGTGTTCAACCGCGCCTTCGACGACCCGTTCAAGCTCGAACTCATGCTCAAGGACGTGGGCATCGCGGTGCAGCTGGCGCGGGAGACCGCCACGCCGGTGCCGATCTGGGGCGTGGGCCAGCAGCTCTGGCGCATGGCCGACCATGCCGCCGGCGCCGGCGCCAGCGTGAGCGAGCTCGTGCGCTGGGTCGAGAACCAGTCGGGCACGGCGCTGACGCCCGGTGCCGAGGAGCGCGCATCGGGCGGAGGCAGGCCATGACGCCCGAGGCACGGCTTGCCCGCTTCATCATCGGCCTGCAGGCATCGCACATTCCCGCCGACGCGCTGACCACCACGCGGCGCGTGCTGCTGGCGGCGGTGGGCACCGGCATCGCGGGCGCAGGGGAAGACGGCATCGACGCCTTGCGCGGTCTGCTGGCCAGCCGGGGCGGCGCCCCCCAGGCCCGCAGCCTGGTCTTCGGCGACCGGCTGCCGGCCCATGCGGCGGCCCAGCTCAACGGCACGATGTGCCGCGCGCTGGACTACTGCGATGCCATGGCGCCAGGCATCCACATCGGTTCCTCGGTGGTCCCCGCGGCGCTGGCCGCAGCGGAGCTGGTGGGTGGCTGCAGCGGCGCCGAGTTCCTGGCGGCGTTGACGGTGGGCTGCGAAGTCGGTGCGCGCTTCAACCTGACGGAGGCCATGTACGCGGGCTTCGACCCTACCGGCGTGGCCATCGTCTTCGCCGCGACCGCCGCCGCGGCGCGCATCCTGCGCCTGACCGAGAAGCAGACGGTGCTCGCGCTGGGGCTGGCCTTCAACCGCTGCGGCGGCAGTTTCCAGAGCAACATCGACGGCACGCTGGCCGTGCGCGTGATCCAGGGCTGGGTCGCGCACGCGGGCATCGAGTGCGCGCAGATGGCCCAGGCCGGCATCACCGGGCCGGAGAACTTCCTGACGGGCATCTACGGCTATCCGGTGCTGTATGGCCGCGGCCAGCTGGACCCGGCCGGCGTGGTCGACGGCCTGGGCGACAGCTGGCGCCTCGGCGCGATGATGTTCAAGAAGTACCCGAGCTGCGGCGCCACGCAGGGCCTGACCGAACTCACGCTGGAACTCGTCCGCGAACTGGACCTGACGCCTGCCCGGGTCGACAGCGTGGAGGTGCGGCTGAATCCGTACTGCCACCGGCTCGTCGGCCATCCTTTCCGCATGGGTGACAACCCGCGCGTCAACGCCCAGTTCAGCGTGCAGTACTGCGTGGCCAACGCCATCGTGCGGCAGTCGTCGCAGCTGCATCATTTCAAGGTCGGGATGGTCGCCGACCCTGCGGTGCAGGCGCTGCTCGAGAAGGTCAGCGCGGTGTCCGACCCGGCGCTGGATGCGCGCGGCCATACGGCCGTCGACGTGACGGTGCGCACCACGGAGGGTGCAGTGCACCGCCGCCAACTCGACATCGCGCCCGGCTATCCCGGCAACGGACTGAGCGAAGCCCAGCATCGGCAGCGCTTTCGCGACTGCATGGCCTATGCCGCCCATCCGCTGCCGGCGGCGCAGGTCGATGCGTTCCTCGCGGCGGCCGAGGCGCTGGCCGCACTGCCCGATGCACGGGCGCTGGTCGACGCGCTCGTGGTCGGCGGCTGAGGCATGCAGGCTACGCGGCGGGCCGCGCGGCGTCCTGCGCCGAACCGCTGCCGGCCTGTTCGCCCGCCGCGAGCTCGATGATCTCGGCCGTGATCTCGGCCTGCCGCACCATGCGCTGGGTCGCCTGCATCGTGTCCAGCTGCCGCTCGATCTGGCTGCGCGCCGCGGCCATCGCCTCCATGCGCGCCTCGTTCTCGGCCGCGAAGGCGTGCAGCGCCGCATGGCACAGCTGGGCGTGCAGGTAGTCCTCGCTCAGCGAGGCGACCAGCGTGGCCGGTGGCAGGTTGATCAGCGGCTTGCCGCTGTCGCGGGGCGGTTGGGGAAAGAGGTCCATATCGACCGGGAACAACCGGCGTCGTTCGATGTGCAGGCCGTGGCCCGGACGCCATTCGCTGAAGACGACGTCCAGCCGGTCGACTTCACCTGCCGCGATGCGCGCATACAGCGCCTGGGCGATGCGCTCGGCGAGCGCCGGAATGCCTTTCGAGTGCGACGGCGCAGCGCCCTTCCATGCGATGGCGATGCCGCGCGCCGCGGCAACGGCTGCGCCGCGCGTGCCGACCAGAAAGAGTTCGGCCGCAGCCGCGCCGGGTCCGGCGGCGCCGAGCGGGGCCGCATCGAGCACGCGCTCGCTGAAGGCGCCCGCGAATCCCTGCTCTGCCACGAACACCAGCAGCGCCGGCCGCGCCGGATGCGCCGGATGTGCGATCTCGCTCGCCGCATCAGGTGCCACGAGCCCGAGTGCCCGCCCGATCGCGATGGCCAGGGCCTGCGCATGGGCGTCCACCGCGGCGAGCTGGTTGCGCGCCTGCTGCGCCCGCGCCGCGGCGATGCCGCGCATCGCATTCACCACCGCGCCCAGCTGCCGAACGCCGCGGATGCGTGCGTCGATGTCGGCCAGGCGTTCGGTCATGGGATGGCGGATGCCGTCACTGCTGCGCCGGC
>CAIQMJ010001235.1 GCA_903872875.1 uncultured Variovorax sp. | reverse complement strand
TCCAGCAGAAGAGAGAGAAGAACAGGATGGCGGCGGTGGCGGGCATGACCCGCTTGCGCGACCGCCGGATGCGGCCGATGGGCGCGAGCAGGGCCGCGCAGCACGCGGCATTGTATTCGGCGCTCTGGCGGCCGCCGGCACCTAACCCGCCGAGGGGATCAGGACATTTCGACCGTTCCCTGCGGGCCCGGCCTGCCGGGCCTACAGGCCGGTCACCCGTTGCACCACCGCAAAGTACACGCGGTAGGGCAGGATGCGCAGCAGCTTCATCCAGAAAGTGAATCGCTTCGGGAAATGGAGCTCGAAGTCGCCACGCGCCCAGCCGGCGAGCATCGCGTCGGCGGCCTGCGCGGGCGTGATCAGCGCCGGCATCCTGAAGGCGTTCTGCGCGGTGAGCGGCGTTTCGACGAAGCCCGGCTGGACCACGCTGACACCGATGCCGAGCCGGTGCAGGTCGGTGTAAAGCACCTCGGCCAGGTTGGTAAGCGCGGCCTTCGTCGGTCCGTAAGCCAGGCTCTGCGGCAGCCCGCGAAAGCCGGCGACGCTGGCGGTCAGCGCGACGTGCCCCGCCCCGCGCGCCACCAGCCCCGGCAGCACCGCAGCCAGCACGTTGAGCGCGCCGACGTAGTTGATCCGCTGGTGCGCCACCATGACGTCGAGCGAGAACGCGTCGGCGCGCAGCGCCTGGTAGGTGCCGGCGCAATAGAGCACCAAATCGAGCGGGCCGCGTGCAGCCAGCACCGCATGGGCATCGCGCACGGCATCGGCGTCGGTCGCATCGAGCGAAAGCACCGTGAGCGGCGAGAGGCCATCGGCACGTCCGCAGTCCGCATACGGCAGAGCCAGAGTGTCGAGCGCCTCACGCTGGCGCGCCGACACGGCCACCAGGGCGCCGCGCGCGAGCAGCGCCTCGGCGGTGGCACGGCCGATTCCGGAAGACGCGCCAACGATCCAGACGCGCTTGCCGCGCCAGTCGGCCATCGGCGGATTGAGCGGGGGGAACAGCCTCATGGCCGCTGAAACGAGAGCGTCACTTCGCCGACCCGGACGCCGAACTTGTGCATGACCGCCCGGTTCAGCATCACCTTGCCGTCCACCAGGTACATCCAGTCGTCCATCTGCACTTCGTAGACGTTGTTGCCCACCGGCTGCTTCAGGGTATAGGTCCAATGGAAGGCGTTGCCGCGCTGCTCGCCGCGGGCCGTGCCGACCACATCCTCGGCAGTGCCGGCAAAGCGGCCATCGGGCAGTGCCTTGAGCTTCCAGATGCGCCGCTGGGTGCTGCCGTCGCTGTAGGTGAAGGCTTCGTCGAGCACGCCATCTTCACCGTTCCAGCGGCAGTCCATGACGACGGTGAAGCGCTTGACGACGCGGCCGGCGCGGTCCTGGAACATGCCATGGGCTTCGACTCGGCCGTCGAAGTAGTCGCGCAGCGACAGCACCGGCCGTTCAGCGGCGTAGTCGGACGGTTGCGGCGCAGCGCAGCCGACCAGCACGACGGTGGACAAGGCGACAAGCAGCGCAGCTGCGCGGGAATGGAAAGTCATGAAAGCGCTTTCTGTGGGGAAGATGAAGAAGGCGCACGAATCACCAGCGTCCAGAGCGCACTGACGGCCAGCAGTTTCAGCACGCAGGGCAGCAGGCAGTACGCCAGCGAGAGTGCCTGAAGGGCGACGGCATCGCGTACACCTGGCGCATAGCCGGCGAGCCCCAGCAGCGGCAGCGCAAGTCCGGCGGCGAGCGCCAGGTTCAGCTTGGTGGCGAAGTTCCACCAGCCGAAGTAGGCGCCTGCGTTCGGCCGCTCGCGCGCATCGGCAATCACGCCGGCCAGCAGCGCGCCTGGCAACACGAGGTCGGTGCCGAGCGCGGCGCCCGACAGCGCACAGACCGCGAGAAAGGGCATCGCGTCACCGGCGCCCATCGCGGCCGCCCAGGCGAAGACGCCGATCGACAGCACCATGCCGGCCAGCCAGGTTCGCGCCAGCCCGAAACGCGGCACGACGCGCAGCCAGAGCGGGATGGAAAGGGCCGCGCAGACGAAGTAGCAGCCGAGGAACGCAGGCGCCAGCGAGGCCGGCGCCTGCAGCCGGTCCTGCACGAAGAACAGCACCAGCGTGGCGGGAATCGCACTCGCGATGCCATTGAGCATGAAGACTGCCAGCAGTCGGCGGAAGGCCGCGTCGCGCAACGGCTGGCGCATGGCGCCCGGCATCGCATTGGACCGACCGGCCGCCGGCGCATCGGCGATCGGCCGCGGCGCGCGGGTCCAGGCCAGCCAGCCGACGGCCAGCGCCAGCAGGAACAGCGCAACCATCGCGCCCAGCCCGGCCGCAGTGGGCGTCACGGACGCGAGCACGACGCCGACCAGGCCGAGCCCTTCGCGCCAACCGACGATCCTGCTGCGTTGCAGCGCGTCGCCACCGAGCCGTGCGCCCCAGGACTGGTGCGCGATACCCAATGCGCTGTAACCCGCATAGGTGAGCGCCAGCAGCACGGCAACCACCAGCAGCAGCGGCCCGTGCCGAGATGGATCGACCAGAAGTTGCGGGAAGAACAGCAGGCCGAAACCCAGCGCCAGCAGCGCCGCCACGCCCAACCCGGCACCAAGCACGGCGGAAGCCGACCGTGCGAACAGCCGATCACTGAGCCGTCCGAGCCACGGATCGACCAGCGCATCGAGCAGCCGCGCGCCCAGCAGCACGCCGCCCAGCGCCGTCAACGGCACGCCGAAGGCCAGCGCATAGTGGTTCGGCAGCAGCACGTAGAGAGGCAGTGCGACAAAGGCCAGCGGAAGTCCGAGCAGGCCATAGCGCAGACCGTCGAGCCGGCCGAAACGGATGGCGTCGGACATGAACGGCGATCAGCGCGCCAGCAACGCGTCGCGCATCGCCGGCTCGGAAGTCTGTGCGCCGAGCCAGATCGCGAAGAAGCGCTCGGCGAAGGCCGGATCTCGCACCGCGCCCGAGAGCTTGCCGTTGTGGAAGAAGCGCGCGCCCACGGCAGGCTCGTAGACGCCGAGCAGGCGGTCGCCCTTCTTCACGTCCGGGAAAGCCGCCTGCATCGCCTGCAGCCACCGCTCCGATTGCGCAGCGTCGATCGGTCCGCCGCGTCGCATCTCGTCGATCGAGCGCTTGGCGATGGCCGTACCGTCGAAGTCGCGCAGATAGCGCAGTTCGAGCCCCAATGGCTGCTGCATCCACGCACCCGCCTGGAAGC
>CAIQMJ010001234.1 GCA_903872875.1 uncultured Variovorax sp. | reverse complement strand
TCGGCGGCGTGCGCGTCCTCGACGCGGTCGGGCTGCGGCCCGACCAGCACCGGCTCTTTCCGCACCAGTTCTCGGGTGGCCAGCGCCAGCGCATCAGCATCGCGCGCGCATTGGCATCCAGCCCGAAGCTCGTGGTCTGCGACGAGCCGGTGTCGGCGCTCGACGTCGCAATCCAGGCACAGATCCTCAACCTGCTGGCGCGCCTGCAGGACGAGCTGCGGCTGACCTACCTGTTCATCTCGCACGACCTGCACGTGGTGCGCTACCTGTGCGACGACATCGCCGTGATGTACCTTGGTCGCATCGTCGAGCAGACGCGCGCCGACGCCATCTTCGACGCACCGCTGCATCCCTACACCTGGGCGCTGGTGTCGGCCGTTCCCGGTGCATCGCAGGCGGCCGGCGGACGCGCGCGCGTCGTGCTGCGCGGCGATCCGCCCAGCCCGGCGCAGCGGCTTTCCGGATGCCGTTTCGCGGCCCGCTGTCCCTTTGCCGAAGCCCGCTGCCGAGCGGAAGAACCGCTGCTGCGCCCGGTGTCGGGCGGCCGCACGGTTGCCTGCCACCGTGTCGACGACCAGGGCATCGGCCCACAACATTCACTCGCCTCATGACTTCGTCTCTTCACCCATCGCAGCGGCCGCACGAGCTCGCCGACCACCGCGCCGGCGCGTCTGCGCTGCCCACCCACGACACGCTGCTCGCCCGGCTGGAAGGCCTGGCCCATGCCTTCAACCGGCACGATGCCGACGCCGTGCTGTCCTTCTTCGCGGAAGACTGCGTGATGGAGCTGCCGCAAGGCCCCGATCCGTGGGGGCGCCGGTGCGTCGGCCGCGCGGCGGTGCATGCGGGCGTTTCGGCGCGCTTCGCCGGGCTGCCCGACGTGCATTACGGTAACGTGGCGCATTGCGTCGTCGGCCAGCTCGGCATCTCGCGCTGGACCGTGTCGGGCACCACCCCAGCCGGTGAAAGCGTCTGCGCCGATGGCTGCGATTTCTACTTCTTCGATGCGCAGGCCCGCGTCACGCGCAAGGACTCGTACTGGAAGATCGTGCAGAAGCCATCCATGGAAACACAACCCACATGACAGGTTCCGCCACCGTGCCGGCCAAACCCGGCCGGCGTCCGGCGCGCGTCGCGACCGTGCTTGAAGTCGCGACGCGCGCGGGTGTATCGCCCGCCACCGTGTCGCGTGCCTTCAACGCGCCGCACCAGCTCAACCAGGACACGCTGCGGCGCGTGACCGAGGCCGCGCAGGCGCTGCGCTACCAGCCCAACGGCGTGGCGCGCTCGCTGCGACGCAACCGCAGCATGGCGATCGGCGCGGTCATTCCCTCGTTCCGCCATGCGTACTTCAGCAGCACGGTCGAGGGCCTGCAGTCGGGATGCCGCGCGGCGGGATATTCGCTGCTGATCGCCACGTCCGACTACGACGGCAAGAAGGAACTCGACGCGGTGCACGCGATGATCCGCCAGGGTGTCGACGGCCTGGTGCTGGTCGGCCTGCAGCGCGACCCCGAACTTCAGGCTCTGCTGGAGGAGAGTGCGATTCCGTACATCGTGACCTGGTCCTACGACCCCCAGATCCCGAGCATCGGCTTCGACCACCGCAAGGCGATGGAGCTGGCGACGCGCCATCTGCTCGACCTGCGCCACACGCAGATCGCGGTCGTGATGGCCTTCCTGCAGGTCAGCGACCGGGAACGCGACCGGCTGGCCGGCGTTGAGGCCGCACTGGCGGCGCGTGGCATCGCGCTGCCGCCGGAGCGGGTCGTGTTCGCGGGCGGCAGCGGCCTGCAGGACGGCCGCAATGCGTTGCGCGCGGTGCTCCAGCAGCACCCCGACACGACCGCCGTGATCTGCGCCAACGACCTGCTGGCGGCCGGCGCCATCATGGAATGCCGCGCCCGCGGTATCGCTGTGCCCGAGCGGCTGTCGATCACCGGCTACAGCGACCTCGAACTCGCCGCCGCGATGGAGCCCGGCATCACCACCGTGCGCACGCCGTCCGAGAAGCTCGGCCTGATGGCCGCCGAATGGCTCGCCCGCAAGCTGGCTGGCGAAACGGTGATCGAACACCGCGAACTCGAAACCGAACTCATCATCCGCGGCAGCACCGGCCCGGCGCCCGCTGTCTCGCATCCTTGAAGGAAACTGTCATGAACATCGCTGCCATCGACGACTTCGTCACCAAGCACCACGCCGTCCAGATCGAACGCGGCGTGTGCTACGGCCATGCCGGCGTGGACCACGGCACCGCGCCGCGACTGCGTCCGTTGCTGCTCGACATCTACCGCCCGGCCGGACCCGTTGCAGGCGCGCGTCCGGCGATCGTGCTGGCCTTCGGCGGCGCATTCCACCGAGGCTCGCGCGAGAACGACTGCGTGCTGGAAGATGGCCATGGGAACACCGCCGTGGCCGAGTACTGCGAAGAGTTCGCCAAGCGTGGCTACGTCTGCTTCTCGATCGATTACCGGCTCACGCCCGAGGATCCGGACCCGGGTAGCACACCGCTGCTGCTGAATCCGATGCAGGTCAATCGCGACCGCATCGATTTCGTGCGCGGCATCATGGGCCTGCCGCCCTCGACGCCGCAGATGATCGCGAATGCGTTGGAAGCGGCGATGGACGACATGGGGACCGCCATCGCCTGGGTGCACGACCAGGCCGCGGCGCTCGGCATCGACCCCGCGAGGATCGCCGCGGGCGGCTTCTCGGCGGGTGCGCTGATGGCGTTGGCCACGACCTATGGCCAGAAGAGCCCGGTGGCGGCGGTCGTCGCGCTGTCCGGTGCGATGGGCCTGGCGGAAATGCGCACCTACATCCGCGACGCGGGCGCGCCGCCTGCGATCCTCTTTCGCGGCGAGAACGACCTGCCGGGTATCGGTCCGATCAGCCGCGAACTGCACCTGCACATGACGTCGCTCGGCGTCGACCACGAGAGCTACGTGGTCGCGGGCGGAACGCATTTCTATGGCCGCCGCGAAATCGCGACCGGCGCGAACGGCCAGCCGATCGCGGTCGAGGACGCGCTGGCGGAATTTCTGCGCACGCGGCTCGCCGGAGCGGCCTGAGCGCCGAAGGGCGCCCGGCCGGAACTCGGGCCGCTCGGCACGGTCAGAATGCTTCGTTCCGGTGCCCTCTCGATGCGACTCTTCTTCTTTTCCCCTTTGCGGCGTCTGCCAACCGTTCTGGCCATTGCCGCGGCCTGCCTTGCGTGCGCCACCGTGCACGCCCAGGCCTTGCCCCCAGGCGTGCAGATCGGCATGAGCGCCGATGCGCTGCAGGCGGCGTTGCCGACGGTGGAGCGCGTGGCGCGCCCGCAGCGCCTGCCCGGCGGCCTGGCTGGCAGCTGGCGACTGGCGCCGACGATGCTCGCCGGCCTGCCTTTCGAAGCGACCTTCTATTTCGCGGGCAGCACGCTGCGTCGCGTGGAATACGTTGCGGCGGCGCAGATCGAGCCCGACCGCGGCGCAGGCGCATTCGCGCAATTGCTGGAATGGGGGCGCGCCGCGTTCGGCCCCGAGGTCGGCGCACGCGACCCGGGCAACGCCTATGCGTCGTGGGTGTCGGGCGACACGGATGTCTATGCGCAGCATGTCGACGAGCCGCGCCGCGCGAGCGTTCGGCTGGTCTACAAGGCGCGGCAACTCAAGGACGGCGGCGAGCTGTGATGGCGTCCGCTCGCTGCCTGCCGGAGCGGGCTCAGGCGTCGACCAGCATCCCGCGCTTCTCGATGAACGCCACGACCTCGGCCAGGCCGGTGTTGGTCTTCAGGTTGGTCATCACATAAGGACGCTGGCGGCGCATGCGCTGCGTGTCGGCTTCCATCACGTTCAAGTCGGCGCCCACGTAGGGCGCGAGATCGGTCTTGTTGATCACGAAGAGGTCGCTCTTGGTGATGCCCGGGCCGCCCTTGCGCGGAATCTTCTCGCCGGCCGCGACGTCGATCACGTAGATCGTCAGGTCGCTCAACTCGGGGCTGAACGTGGCGGCTAGGTTGTCGCCGCCACTCTCGACGAACACGATGTCGGCATCCGGGAAATCGGCCAGCATGCGGTCGATAGCCTCGAGGTTGATCGATGCGTCCTCGCGGATCGCGGTGTGAGGGCAGCCGCCGGTTTCCACGCCCATGATGCGTTCGGCCGGCAGCGCGCCGGCGACCGTCAGCAGGCGCTGGTCTTCCTTCGTGTAGATGTCGTTGGTGATCGCGATCAGGTCGTACCTGTCGCGCATTGCCTTGCAGAGCATCTCCAGCAGCGTCGTCTTGCCGGAGCCGACCGGCCCGCCGATGCCCACGCGCAGGGGCGGCAGTTTCTTGGTGCGATGAGGAATGTGGTGCAGTGCGGAAGCCATCGTTCGAGTCTCTGGAATCAGCTCCGGAAGAGCCGGGAATACTGGGTTTCGTGCCGCGCCGAATGGATGGCGAGCATGGGCGAAAAGGCCTGGCGGTCTTCGTCCGGCAGGGCGATCGCCAAGTCGACTGCGGCGGGGATTTCCTGCGCCAGCCGGCCCAGCATGCGCTGTCCTGCGCTCTGGCCCAGCGGCACGCATTTGACGGCCGCGCCGGTCATGTTCTCGGCCCAGCCGAAGGCGAAGGCCAGACAGCTGTCGCGAACTGCGGCGTCGGTGCGGCTGGCCGCGAAGGCGAAGGCCACCGGGTAGGTGATCGACATGCCTTCGAAGCGGGCCGCCACGTCGGTGTGGTGCAGCTTGAGCCATTCGACGAAGGAGCGGCCCATCTGTTCGGTCTGGAGCAGGAATTCGGCCGATTCACGTGTCTGGAGCACCCAGGCGTTGAGCGCATGGAGGCGTGCCACGTCGCCGTTGCGCCAGGCGCCGATGGCTTGCGCCACGATCGACAGATCGGCGCGCGCCAGGCTCAGGTGCAGCTGGTCGGCGATCCAGTCGGCGGCGGTGGCTTCGTTCGCCAGTTCGCCGGATTCGACGCCGGCCTCGAGCCCCTCGGAGTACGAGAAGCCGCCGATCGGCAGGGCCGGCGATGCAAGCCAGATCAGTTGCAGCAGGCTGGAGGCGGGCAGGGCGCCCGGCGTGCCGGGCATCAGTGACCGTGGTCGTGACCATGCGAATGGCCGTCGCTGTGGGCGTGGCCGTGGTCATGATCCTCGCCGTGGTCATGCGCGCCGCCATACGCATCGGGATGCAGCACCGGGCCGACCGGCGCCTTTCCGTGCGAATGTCCGTGACCGTGATCATGCGCACCGTGTCCATGACTGTGTCCGCCGGTCGCACCATGCGACCCGTAGGCGCCGCCTTCGGGCTCGAAGGCTTCCGCGGCTTCATGGACGATCAGATGCATCGATCGCAGCATGGCCGCCAGCACATGGTCCGGCTCGATCTTCAGGTGGTCCGGCTTGAGTTCGATCGGCACGTGGCGGTTGCCCAGGTGGTAGGCCGCGCGGGTCAGATCGAACGACGTGCCGTGCTGGCTGCAATGCGTGATGACGAGCACCGGCTGCGGTGCCGCGATCACGCGGATCAGCGAGCCGTCTTCCGCGACCAGCACGTCGCCGCCACGGACGGCGGTGCCGCGCGGCAGGAACACGCCGATCTGGCGGCCCTGCGAATCGGTGGCGTCGAAACGGCTTTTCTGGCGCACGTCCCAGTCGAGTTCGACGGTGGCGGCGCGCTTGAGCAGGACAGGGGCGAGGCCCCCGCCCTGTGGCATGAGTTTGCTGGCGTTGAGCATGGGACTTGATTCCGGCAGTGAGCCATCGATAATATAACAACCGTTATAACCAAGGATTCGCGATGTCGGCACTCAAACTCACCCAGATCGGCAACTCGGTGGGCGTGATCCTGCCCAAGGAAGTGCTCGCGCGCCTGAAGCTCGAGAAGGGCGACACGCTGTTCATGACCGAGGTTGCGAATGGAGTGACGTTGACACCTTACAGCACCGAATTCGAGCAACAGATGACGGCGGCGCGTCGCATCATGAAGAAGCGCCGCGACGTCCTGCGTGAGCTGGCCAAGTGAGCGAGCCATCGAAGGCCTGGATCTGGATCGATGCGGCTGTGATCCGCGCAATCCACGATGAGCAACTGGCCGAACATGGTGGCGGGGCTGGCGTGCGAGACGACAACCTCCTCGCGTCAGCTTTGCCACGGCCGCAGCAACTGGCCCACTACGGCGAGCCTGACGCGCCGGCCCTGGCTGCGAGCTATGGCTTCGGCATCGCACGCAACCATCCTTTCATCGACGGTAACAAGCGAACGGCATTCGTCGCGATGGAACTGTTTTTGACACTCAACGGATTCATCCTGACTGCGGAGGACGCCGATTGCGTGTTCACCACTTTGGATCTTGCTGAAGGCAAGCTGGACGAGCCAGCGCTTGCCGCCTGGATTCGTGTTCACGTCATGCCCGAGTCCCACTAGTCTCAAAACAGAAAGTACCGCTGCGTCATCGGCAGCGACACCGCCGGATCGCACACCAGCAGTTGGCCATCGGCACGCACCGCATAGGTCTGCGCGTCGATTTCCATCTTGGGCGTGTAGCCGTTGTGCACCATCTGCTGCTTGCGCACGCCGCGGATGTTCTTCACCGCGGCCAGCGTCTTGTGCAGCCCGTAGCGCTGGCCGATGCCGGCATCCAGTCCGGCCTGCGACACGAAGGTGAGCGAACTGCGGTGCAGCGAGCCGCCGTACGAGCCGAACATCGGCCGGTAGTGCACCGGCTGCGGCGTCGGGATCGATGCGTTCGGGTCGCCCATCGCGGCCATCGCGATCGTGCCGCCCTTGATGATGGTGAACGGCTTCACGCCGAAGAAGGCCGGCTTCCAGACCACCAGGTCGGCCCACTTGCCGACCTCGATGCTGCCGACCTCGTGCGAGATGCCGTGCGCGATGGCCGGGTTGATCGTGTACTTCGACACATAGCGCCTGGCGCGGAAGTTGTCGTTGCGCGCGCCGTCTTCCGGCAGCTTGCCGCGCTGCGTCTTCATCTTGTGCGCCGTCTGCCAGGTGCGGATGATCACTTCGCCGACGCGCCCCATCGCCTGCGAGTCGGAGCTGAACATGCTGATGGCGCCGAGGTCGTGCAGGATGTCCTCGGCCGCGATGGTTTCCTTGCGGATGCGCGACTCGGCGAAGGCCAGGTCTTCCGCGATGCCGGCGTCCAGGTGGTGGCAGACCATGAGCATGTCGACGTGCTCGTCGAGCGTGTTCACGGTGTAGGGCATCGTCGGGTTGGTCGACGAGGGCAGGAAGTTGTCCTCGCCCACCACGCGCAGGATGTCCGGCGCATGGCCGCCGCCCGCGCCTTCGGTGTGGAAGGCGCAGATGCCGCGGCCCCTGACGGCCGCGATGGTGTTCTCGACGAAGCCCGATTCGTTCAGCGTGTCGGAATGGATCGCCACCTGCGTGTCGGTGGCATCGGCCACGTCCAGGCAGTTGCTGATCGCGGCTGGCGTGGTGCCCCAGTCCTCGTGCAGCTTCAGGCCGATCACGCCCGCATCGATCTGCTCGTGCAGCGCGGCCGGCAGGCTCGCGTTGCCCTTGCCCAGGAAGCCCAGGTTCATCGGGAACGCGTCGGCTGCCTGCAGCATGCGCTCGATGTGCCAGGGGCCGGGTGTGCAGGTGGTGGCGAAGGTGCCCGTCGCCGGACCGGTGCCACCGCCCAGCATGGTCGTGACGCCGGAGCTCAGCGCTTCCTCGATCTGCTGCGGCGCGATGAAGTGGATGTGGCTGTCGATGCCGCCCGCGGTGACGATGTTGCCCTCGCAGCTGATGATCTCGGTGCCCGGGCCGATGACGATGTCGACGCCCGGCTGCACGTCCGGATTGCCGGCCTTGCCGATCGCGACGATGCGCCCGCCCTTCAGGCCGATGTCGGCCTTCACGATGCCCCAGTGGTCGAGGATCAGCGCGTTCGTCATCACGGTGTCGACGGCGCCTTCGGAGCGCATCTTCTGCGACTGCGCCATGCCGTCTCGGATCGTCTTGCCGCCGCCGAACTTCACTTCTTCGCCGTAGCCGCCGGCACGCAGCGTGTAGTCGGCCTCGACCTCGATCACCAGGTCGGTGTCGGCCAGCCGCACGCGGTCGCCCACGGTCGGGCCGAAGATTTCGGCGTACGCACGCCTTCCTATCGTTGCCATGTTTAGAGCTTCCCTTGAACGAGGCCGCGGAAGCCGTAGAACGTGCGGTCGCCCGCGAAGTCGCAGAGCTCGACGGTGCGTTGCTGGCCGGGCTCGAAGCGCACGGCCGTACCGGACGCGATGTTCAGCCGCATGCCGCGCGCAGCCTCGCGGTCGAAGCCGAGTGCGCCGTTGGTTTCCGCAAAGTGGTAGTGCGAGCCGACCTGGATCGGCCGGTCGGCCGTGTTCTGCACGACCATCGTGAGCGTTCGGCGGCCGGGGTTGAGCGTGTGGTCGCCGTCGTCGGTGATGAGTTCGCCGGGGATCATCGGTCGACCTCAGGCGATCTGCGCTAGCAGGGTGGCGCCGAACAGCGCGACGGCCGCACCGGCCACGCGTGGCAGCCAGGCGCTGCGCTGGCGCAGCAGCCAGCCGGTGCCGATGCCGGCCGCATGCAGCAGGGCGGTCGCGAGCACCATGCCGGCGATCGCGGCAGCGGCGCCGCTGTCGCTGGCCAGTTCGTAACCATGCGCCGCGCCGTGGAACACAGCGAACACGCCGACCACGGCCGCGGCCAATGGGCCCGGCAGCCGCAGCCGCGTGACGACCAGCAAGCCGATCACGAGCAACGAGGCGGCGATCATGGGTTCGACCGCGGGGATCTGCAGGCCGGCCAGGCCCGCGATCGCACCGGCCAGCAGCATCGCCGCGAAGCCGAGTGGCGCCCAGAGCAGGTCGCGTGTACCGCGTGCGATCAGCGCGCTCCACAGGCCGACCGCGACCATCGCCGCCATGTGGTCGAGGCCGGTGAACGGGTGCACGAAGCCTTGCAGGAAGCCCGCATGGTCATGCGCCGCGCCGTCGACGCCGAGGTGGGCCGAAGCCGCCAGCGGCAGTGCGCCGGCCACAACGGCCGTCAGGGTGGGCAGCAGCGCTGCGAAGGAAGAACGCGTCAGGCGCATGGAGAGTCTCCGCTCGAAACAAAAAATTGGGGCGATCAGACGATCGGTTGGTGGACCGTCACGAGCTTGGTGCCGTCCGGAAAGGTCGCTTCGATCTGGATGTCGGGGATCATCTCGGGCACACCGTCCATCACGTCGGCGCGGGTCAGCACGTTGCGGCCCTCGCTCATCAGCGCGGCGACGCTCTTGCCGTCGCGGGCACCTTCCATGACGGCGGCGGAGATCAGCGCGATCGCCTCCGGATAGTTGAGCTTGAGGCCGCGCGCCTGTCGGCGTTCGGCGAGCAGCGCGGCCGTGAAGATCAGCAGCTTGTCTTTTTCGCGCGGTGTCAGTTCCATGGGCGGATCGAAGGAGAGGGGGATCGGGCCATTATCGGCAACGTGCCCCGTTGCAACAGTCGTGCCGCGGGCGCGGATTTCCCTGTCCAATGGCATGAAAGCTGCACCGACACCTCGTGACCGACGCCTCCACCGAAACTCCCCAGCCCGACGAGGCGCCGCAGCGCATCGTCAAGGTCCGGCGCGACTACAACAGCTGGGTCGCGCGCGAGACGCTGGAAGACTACGCGCTGCGCTACACGCCGCAGCGCTTCCGCAAGTGGTCGGAATGGCGCGTGGCGAACACGGCCTTCGGCGGCGCCGCGTCCTTCCTGATCCTGGAGGCGGTCGGCGCCACGCTGCTGGTGCAGTACGGCTTCGTCAATGCGTTCTGGGCCGTGCTCATGACCGGTCTGATCATCTTCCTGGCCGGCCTGCCGATCAGCGTGTATGCCGCGCGCTATGGCGTCGACATGGACCTGCTGACGCGCGGCGCGGGCTTCGGCTACATCGGCTCGACGCTGACCTCGCTGATCTACGCGTCCTTCACCTTCATCTTCTTCGCGCTCGAGGCGGCCGTGATGGCCTATGCGCTGGAACTCGCGCTGGGCATTCCGCCCGTCTGGGGCTACCTGGTCTGCGCGCTGGTGGTGATTCCACTGGTCACCCACGGCGTATCGGCCATCAGCCGGCTGCAGATCTGGACCCAGCCGATCTGGCTGGTGATGCTGGTCGTGCCCTTTGTCTTCGTCCTGGTGCGCGATCCAGGTGCCTTTGCCGGTATTTCGCACTATGGTGGGTTGAAAACCGACATTGCCGGGTTCGATATGCGTCTTTTTGGTGCGGCCTTGACCGTCGGCATCGCCCTGATCACCCAGCTCGGCGAGCAGGCCGTCTACCTGCGCTTCATGCCGGCCAGCACGCCCGCGACGCGCGGGCGCTGGTGGGGCGGCGTGCTGATGGGCGGGCCCGGCTGGGTCGTGCTGGGCGTGCTCAAGATGCTGGGCGGCGCGCTGCTGGCCTATCTGGCGATCACCCACATGGTGCCGCCCGAGCGCGCGGTCGACCCGAACCAGATGTATCTGGCAGCCTACGAGTACGTGTTCCCGAACTACGGCTGGGCGGTCGCGGCAGTCGCCTTCTTCGTGGTGATCTCGCAGCTCAAGATCAACGTCACCAACGCCTATGCGGGCTCGCTCGCGTGGAGCAACTTCTTCTCGCGCATCACGCACAGCCACCCGGGCCGCGTGGTATGGGTGGTCTTCAATGCGCTGATCGCGTTCATGCTGATGGAGATGAACGTGTTCGAGGCGCTGGGCGACGTGCTCGGGCTGTACGCCAACATCGCGATCGCCTGGATGATGGCGGTGGTCGCCGACCTGGTCATCAACAAGCCGCTCGGGCTCTCGCCGCCCGGCATCGAGTTCAAGCGGGCGCACCTGTGGGACATCAACCCGGTCGGCGTCGGCGCGATGGCACTGGCGTCGGCGGTGTCGATCACCGCGCACCTGGGCGTCTTCGGCCCGATGGCGCAGGCCTTCTCCGCGTTGATCGCGATGGGTACCGCGCTGGTCACCGCGCCGCTCATCGCCTGGGTGACGCGCGGCAAGTACTACCTGGCGCGCGGCCCGGTCAACGATGCGCGGCATACCGTGCGATGGGCTCGCGTCGAGCCCGGCCATGCGTCCCATGCGCTCGTGCCGGTGCTGCGCCGCTGCGTGATCTGCGAGCGCGAATACGAGGCGCCCGACATGGCGCACTGCCCGGCCTACCAGGGCGCGATCTGCTCGCTGTGCTGCACGCTCGACGCGCGCTGCGGCGACCTCTGCAAGCCGCAGGCAAGCCTGTCGGCGCAGTGGTCGGGCGCGCTGCGCTGGCTGCTGCCGCGGCGCGTCTGGCCCTACCTGGATACCGGGCTCGGCCACTTCATGCTGCTCACGCTCATCGTCGTGCCGGTGCTGGCGGCGGTGTTCGGCGTGCTCTACCAGCAGGAACTGCGCGCCCTTGGCGAAGGTGCGCTCGGCATGATGCCGGCCGGCGAGCTGGCGACTTCGCTGTTCAGCGCGCAGCAGGCTTCGTTGCGCTCGGGCTTCCTGAAGTCGTACATGGCGCTTCTGCTGATCGCCGGCATCGTCGCCTGGTGGCTGGTGCTCGCGCACCAGAGCCGGCGCGTGGCGCAGGAAGAGTCGAACCGCCAGACCCATCTGCTGGTGCGCGAGATCGAACTGCACCGCGAGACCGACCGCGCGCTGCAGGCCGCCAAACAGAGCGCCGACGAGGCGCGCGAGGTGGCGGAGCAGGCCAAGCATGCCGCCGAGCAAGCCAAGCTGGCGGCCGATCATGCGAACCAGGCCAAGAGCCGATACATCAGCGCCATCAGCCATGAGTTGCGCACGCCGCTCAACTCGATCCTCGGCTACGCGCAGTTGATGGGCGAAGACGCCGCCGTGCCGCCGCACCGGCAGCAGGCGGTCGCCGTGATCCGGCGCGGCGGCGAGCATCTGCTGTCGCTGATCGAAGGCACGCTCGACATCGCCCACATCGAGGCCGGCAAGCTCACGCTGCACGCACGGCCGATGCACTTCGCCGATGCGATGCGCGAGCTGGCCGACATGTTCGAGCTGCAGGCTGCGGAGAAGGGGCTCGCCTTCCATTTCGAACCCGCCGGCGAACTGCCCGAGGCCGTGCGCGCCGACGAGAAGCGCGTGCGGCAGATCCTGATCAACCTGCTCGGCAACGCGATCAAGTTCACCGCGGGCGGCAGCGTGACGCTGCGACTGCGCTATGCGCGCGAATTCGCGGCCCTGGAGATCGAGGACACCGGCCCCGGCATGTCGGCGCAGGAGATCGACCGCATCTTCGAGCCTTTTGCGCGCGGCGATGCGCTCGGTACGACTGCGCGTGCGGCAGCGCCCGGCGCCGGCCTGGGCCTGACCATCGCGAAGATGCTGACCGACCTGATGGGCGGCGAGATGTCGGTGCAGAGCACGCCCGGCGTCGGCTCGGTGTTCCGCGTGCGGCTGTTCCTGCCGCGCGTGCATGGCCTGCTGCCGGCGCCTGCACCGGCACAGGCGGTCTC
>CAIQMJ010001233.1 GCA_903872875.1 uncultured Variovorax sp. | reverse complement strand
GAGAAGCCGATGTTGCGCTGCGCGACGGGCCGGCGCTCGGTCTCGTAGCTGCGCAGCAGGGCCGGGCCGCCCCAGCCGTTGAGGAGCCCCTCGAGCTTCCAGCCGATGTCAAGCACCTCCTGCGCCCCGGTGTTCATGCCCATGCCGCCGGTTGGAGACATGGTGTGGGCGGAATCGCCCACGAGCGCGACGCGGCCCTCGAAGTAGCGATCGGCGAGCATCTCGCTGCGCCGCCAGGGGATGGCCGAATCGACCACGAACTCCACGTCGTCGCGGCCGAGCGCGCGCCGGACCCAGGTGGCGGGGTCGAAGTTCGCGAGGTCCATCTTCTCTTCCGATCCGAGCACCGTCAGGCGCCAGATCTCGTTCCCGTCGACGACGGTCAGATTGCCCCAGGTTCCCTCCGGGCCGACGAAGAGGTAGCGCTCGGCCTGTCCCATTTTGTGCTTGTGCACTAGTCCCGGCGCGTGGATCAGGACGTTCACCGAGTAGCTGAGCAGCCGGCCCTCCATCCGGATGCCGACCTGCTCGCGGACCTGGCTGGTGGCGCCATCGCATCCGAGCAAGTAGTCCGCGCGGATGGTGAGCGGCTCGCCCGTGTCCAGGTCGGTAACGGTCGCCATGACGCCCTCGCTGTCCTGCCGGAGCGAGGCGAAGCGGTGCTTGAATAGCAGCCTAGCCCTGGGTTCGGCGCGGGCGGCGTCTGTCAGGATGGGCTGCAGCCACAGCTGCGGGCAGCGCTGCTTCTTCTCGGGCGTCTCGGGCGGCGTGGGCGCGTCGCGCATGCTCGGGTAGTTCTCGCGGTCGAGCAGCAGCCCGTTGAGCGACGTGCAGAAGACCATCGAGAGGTCGTAGTCGTCTGGGAATCCGCAGTCGCGCACGCGCTGCGCCAGCCCCCAGCGACGGAACAGCTCCATCGTGCGCACCGCGACCAGGCCGGTGCGCGGGTGCTCGATCGTGCCGTCGCCCTCATCCACGAGGATCGACTCGATCCCCCTCCAGCCCAGCTCGATGGCCATCGACAGGCCGATGGGCCCTCCGCCCACGATCAGCACGGGCGTCTTGATCTCTTTCACCATGGGGTCTCATCCTTTCTCGTTCGGTGGGGAAATGATCACCGGCACGCTCATCATTGTCTAATCGATATTGGAGAGAAATAGAATTTAGGATATGAATATCAAGACGTTCGACCTGAACCTGCTGCGGGTCTTCGACGCCATCTATGCCGAGCGCAATGTGTCGCGCGCCGCGAGCGTCACGGGCCTGTCGCAGCCCGCGATGAGCAACGCGCTGCTGCGGCTGCGCAAGGCCTGCTCCGATGCGCTGTTCGTGCGGACCACCGGCGGGATGGAGCCGACGGCCCTTGCCGACGAACTCATTGGCCCGGTCCGCCAGGCGTTGGCGATCCTTCAGCAGTCGTTGGAAAGACCGAACGGTTTCGAGCCGAAGGCATCGGAGCGCACGTTCAAGATCCTCCTGTCCGATGCGGGGGAGGGCATCGTTCTGCCGCGGCTGATCTCGGCGGTGCTGCGGGAGGCGCCGCACGTACGCATCGAGGCACTGCGGCGGCCCAACGACCAGTACCAGCAGCTGCTGCAGAGCGGCGAGGCGGATCTCGCGATCGGCAACCTCGCCTTTCTGAAGTCGGGCTTCTACCAGCAGCGCCTGTTCGGCGATCCCTACTGCTGCCTGGCGCGCAAGCGGCATCCGTCCGTCGGCCCCGGCCTCTCGCTGCAGGCGTTCCTGAAGGCCCAGCACGTCGCCGTGGCCACGGGCAATGCGGACGACCTGGAGGAGCGCGCTCTCTCGAAGATTCGCGCCAAGCGCGACGTCGTCCTGCGCGTGACCCACTACCACGTCGCGGCGGATGTCGTCGAGCGCTCCAACCTGGTCGTCACGGTACCCCGCAACGCGGTGCGCAACGCCCGGGGCGTGCAGATCCTGCCGGTACCCCTGAGCATTCCCGCGGCGGACGTGCGCCAGTTCTGGCACCGGCGGGCGCACAAGGATCCGGCGAGCCAATGGCTGCGTGGCACGCTCGCCCGACTCGCGTTCGACTAGGTCCGATGGGCGGGCTTCAGGTGCGATGGGGCCAGCGCGCGGATGCCGCGCAGCCTTCCATGGGGCTGCGCGTCACGAAGCGGCGCTTCAGGGAACGCATCCAGGCGGACTTCGACGAAGCGTGCCGCGCGGGCATCCGGTACCAGCTTGAGTGCT
>CAIQMJ010001232.1 GCA_903872875.1 uncultured Variovorax sp. | reverse complement strand
TCGGCAACTGAGCACCGGTCGAAGGCCTGCAATCGATGAATCTGAATCTGATCCTGTTGGCGGCGGTGGACGGGCTGTCGTATGCGGGCCTGCTGTTCCTGATCTCCCTGGGGCTGACGCTGATCTGCGGTGTCTTCGGCGTCATCAACGTAGCGCACGGAAGTCTCTACGCCATCGGTGGGTACAGCGCGGCAAGCGTGGCGGCGTGGCTCATGCCGCACACGCAGTCGACCTGGGTCCTGGTCTTGTCGCTGTTCGTCACGTCCGTCATCGTGGGTGGCGCACTCGGCACCGTGCTCGAGCGCTTTCTGCTGCGCCACTTCCAGCACCGCGACCCGATCCTTCAATTGCTCGTGACCTTTGCGGCGTTCATGCTGCTCGAAGACGTGCAACGCATGGTCTGGGGCGCGACGCCGGTCAATGCCGGCGAGATCGCGACCAGGCTGGGAACGTCCGAATTCCTGAGCGTCACGTTCATGAATTACCAACTGATGCTGGTCCCGGCCATCGCATTGATCGCGTATGTCGCATTGCAGTTTTTGCTGCGGCATTCCGTCGCGGGCAAGCAGATCATGGCGATCATCCACAACCGCGAAGTCGCGACCGCGCTGGGCATCAATGCGGCCCGCGTCGGCACATTGACCTTCGCGCTGGCGGGCACGCTCGGCGCGCTGGGCGGCGCGCTGTCGGTGCCGATGACCTCGTTCGTGCCGGGGCTCGGCGCCGAGATGATCGTCACGTCGTTCGCCGTCATCGCGACCGCGGGGCTGGGCCAGATTACCGGCGCGCTCGTCGCCGCGGTGCTGATCGGCCTGGCGCGCTCCATCGCCGTCTACACCCTGCCCGAACTCGAGGTGGTCATGCCTTATCTGATGATGGTCGTCGTCCTGCTGGTGCGGCCCCACGGGCTCTTCACGGTCGCGGCCGCGCGGAGGATCTGATGACATTCAACAGACTCGTCGCGGGCATCGCCTGCGTGGCCGCCGCCATCGTCGCGCTCGGCTTCGTGCTGCCCTGGACGCGCGTACCCGCGATCACCTTTCTCTGCTTCGGCATGGCCGCGCTGGGCCTGACCGTGCTGATGCGCGCCGGCCAGGTGTCGTTCGGCCACGCGATGTACGCCGCCATCGGCGGCTATGCCGCGGCGTTCGTCGCACGCGGCTTTCCCGCTGCGGACGCCGTCGTGATGCTCCTCGCAGGAACGCTGGCCAGCGTCCTTGCAGGTGTGCTCGCCGCGGCTTTCCTGTCGCGTTATCGCGGCATCTTCTTCGGTATGTTGAATCTCGGGATCTCGATGGTTCTGTTCTCCCTGGTCGGCAAGCTCTATACCTGGACCGGTGGAACCGATGGCCTGCGCTTCGAGCGGCCTCCCGTGCTGGGCATGGCGCTGGAGCGCGGCCAGTTCGAGTTGGCGATGCTGCTGATCACCCTGGCGCTGGCGGTGCTTGTCATCTGCTTCATGCAGCGCTACTTCGACTCGTCCGCGGGCCAGGTGATGGCCGCCATCAAGACCAACGAAACCCGCCTGGAGTACATCGGCATCTCGGCACGCCTGGCGCTCGCCGAAGGTTATGTGCTGTCCGCCGGGCTGGTCGGACTTGCGGGTGCCTTGCTCGCGCTGGTGCAGGGCCTCGTCACGCCCGAGAGCGGCTACTGGATCCGTTCCGGCGAGTACGTCTTCATCGCCATCCTCGGCGGTGCGGGACATGCGGCGGGCGCCTTTCTCGGCGCGGCTGTCTTCGAAGTCATCAAGCTCGTGGCCGCAGCGTACTTCACGAATGCCTGGCAGATCCTGCTGGGGTCGACCCTGATCGCTGTGATCTTCTTTGCACCCGACGGCCTGATCGGCTGGGTCCGCCGCCAGGCGCCACTGCGAAAGAGCCAGGCATGAGCCCGAACCTGAACGAGCCGCTGCTGCGCACCGAAGGCCTGATGCTCAAGTTCGGCGGCATCACGGTCGCCGACAACATCGATTTCGACTTGAAGCGCGGCGAGCGCCTCGCGGTGATCGGGGCCAATGGCGCGGGCAAGACCACCTTCATCAACATCTGCACCGGCTACATCAAG
>CAIQMJ010001231.1 GCA_903872875.1 uncultured Variovorax sp. | reverse complement strand
TTCGGCTACCCCGGCGGCGCCGCGCTGCCGTTGTACGACGCGCTGCACGGCGAGCCGCGCCTGCGCCACGTGCTGGTGCGCCACGAGCAGGCGGCCGTGCACGCGGCCGAAGGCTATGCGCGCAGCACCGGCCGCGTCGGCGTGGTGCTCGTGACCTCGGGGCCGGGCGTCGGCAACACCATCACCGGGCTGCTCGACGCGATCAGCGACTCGGTGCCGGTGCTGTGCATCAGCGGCCAGGTCGCGACCGCGGTGATCGGCACGCAGGCCTTCCAGGAGAGCGATGCGCTCGGCATGTCGCGTCCGGTGACCAAGTGGAACCACCAGCCGCGCGCGGCCGACGACATCCCGGCGGCCGTGCGGCGTGCACTGGAGATCGCGGCATCCGGTCGGCCAGGCCCGGTGCTGCTCGACGTGCCGAAGGACGTGCAGCTCGCGCCGCTCGGCCGCGCCGCGGAGCCAGCGCGCGCACCGGTACGGCCGCTGCGCCATACCGGCAGCAAGATGCCGCCGGCCGGCACGCTGCAGCGCGCAGCCGACCTGCTGTCCACCGCGCGCCGGCCGGTGCTGTACGGCGGCGGCGGGCTGATCAATGCCGGGCCGCAGGCGTGCGCCGCGTTCACGCAGCTGGTGCAGCGGCTCAACGCGCCGTGCACGCTCACGTTGATGGGCCTGGGCGCCTTCCCTGCGTCCGACCCGCGCTTCCTCGGCATGCTGGGGATGCACGGCACGCTCGAGGCCAACCTCGCGATGCACGAGGCCGATCTCGTCGTGTGCGTCGGCGCGCGCTTCGACGACCGCGTGACCGGCAAGCTCGACGAGTTCTGCCCGCATGCGCGCAAGATCCACATCGACATCGATCCGGGCAGCATCAACAAGGTGGTCAAGGTCGACGTGCCGATGGTCGGCGACTGCGGCCGGGTGCTCGACGCGCTGCTGGCGCGGCCCGAACTCGCCAGCGCCGACGGCCTGGCGCCGGAGCGGCTCGATCCGTGGTGGCAACGCATCGAACGCTGGCGTGCGCAGCGCTGCCTGGACTTCGTGCCGCGCAGCGATTCGATCCTGCCGCAGCAACTCATGGCGACGCTGCAGCAACAGTTGGCCGGTCGCGATGCCATCGTCTCGACCGACGTCGGCCAGCACCAGATGTGGGCCGCGCAGTATCTGCGCTTCGACCAGCCGCGGCGCTGGCTGACCTCCGGCGGCGCAGGCACGATGGGTTACGGCCTCCCCGCGGCCATCGGCGCGCAGATCGGTCATCCGGAGGCGCTCGCGGTCTGCGTGAGCGGCGACGCGTCGGTGCTCATGAACATCCAGGAGCTGTCGACCGCCATGCAGCATCGCGCGCCGGTGAAGCTCGTGCTGTCGAACAACGGCTACATGGGCATGGTTCGCCAGTGGCAGGAACTGAACCACGGCAACCGGCTGAGCCACAGCTGGAACGAGGCGCTGCCCGACTTCGTCGCGCTGGCCAGGGCCTTCGGCTGGGGCGCCCGGCGCGTGTCGGACCCGGCGGAACTCGATGCCGCGCTTGCCGAATGCCTGGCCTACGACGGTCCGTTCTTCCTCGACGTGCAGGTCGCGGCGCAGGAGAACTGCTTTCCGATGATGCCGTCGGGCGTCGGCCACCATCGCGTGATGCTGGCCAAGGACCGCTGGTACGAGGACGACACGGCGCCGTCGCGCGCCGGCTGATCGAGCGAATGTTTCAGTCGGGCCAGTGCGCGAGCAGATCGCTGGCGGACTCGAACAGCGCGGCCGCGCGAAGCAGCTCGACGTCGCCGCGGAAGCGCCCGACCAGCTGGAGGCCGATCGGCAGGCCGTCGCTGTCGAAGCCGCACGGCATGCTCACGGCCGGGTGGCCGGTCATGTTGAAAGGCATGGTCCACGGGAACCAGTTGGCCCGCACGCCGTCGAGCACACGGCCGTCGATGTCGATCGTGCCGAACAGGTCCTGGTCGACCGGCAATGCGGTGCGCGACAGCGTCGGCATGACCAGCAGATCGGCCCTTTCGAACAACGCCTGCACGCGGTGGAACAGCGCGGTGCGGCCGAACATCGCCTGCTGGTAGTCGACGCCGCTCACGTTCTCGGCCAGCGCCAGCTGCTTCAGGAAGGCGGCGCTGAGCAGGTCGCCGTGGGCAGCTGCAAGCGGGGCGAAGCGGGTGCGCCACACCGTGTGGTTGATGGCGCGCCAGATCGGTTCCACGTCGAAGCCCTCGCCCGGCATCTCCGCCAGTTCGGCGCCTAGCGCGGCCAGCTTGTCCAGGCCCGCGCGGAAAGCGGTCGCGACATCAGCGGCGACCGGGCGCCCGGGTGGCGCCAGACAATACAAAACGCGCTTGCCGCGCAGGTCGCCGGTGGCTGCGCCGCCGCCAATGAAGTCCGCTGCCGGCAAGCCGATCGACCACGGATCACACGCCGCCTCGCCGGCCATGGCCTGCATCATCAGCGCCGTGTCGGCGACGGTGCGCGTCATCGGCGTCACGTAGGTCTGGTTTCCGAACATGTCCTGCGCCTGGCTGTGCGGGATCACGCCGTTGCTCTGCTTCAGGCCGACCACGCCATTGCATGCCGCAGGAATGCGCGTGGAGCCGCCGCCGTCGGTCGCGATGGCCAGCGGCGCGATGCCCGAGGCCACGGCGACGGCCGCGCCGCCGCTGGAGCCGCCGCTCGTGCGCTCGGCGCTCCAGGCATTGCGCGTGCGGCCGAACAGCGGCGAATCGGTCAGGCACTTGGAGCCGAATTCGGGCGTCGTGGTCTTGCCCAGCAGGATCGCGCCCTGTGCCTTCAGCCGCGCGACCGACACCGCGTCGTGGTCGGGCACGTTGTCGCGGTGCGTGGCCGAACCGAAGGTGGTCGTGACGCCCTGCGTGTTGACGATGTCCTTCACGGTGAACGGGATGCCGTGCAGCAGGCCTAGGGGGCGGCCGGCCATCACGTCCTGCTCGGCCTGACGGGCACGGGCCATGGCGGAATCGCCGCACAGCGTGATGAAGCAGTTGAGCTCGGGCTGCAGGCGTTCCGCGCGCGCAAGCACGGCCTGCACAAGCTCGACCGGCGACAGCGCCTTGCGCGCGATGCGCAGGCGCAGGTCGGACGCGGGGAGAAAACACAGTTCTTCGTTCATGGGTCGAGGTTCCAGCAATGAAGCGCATGGCTGCATGAAGCGTGCCGCACGGGATGGAGACCGTAGCATGATGCGTGGCACATATCTTGCGGAAAAGATATTTCAATTCAGGAGTGCTCGCATGTTGAAGAAGTTCATGGTGCTCGCGGCCGTCGCCGCGCTCGGCATCGCGCCCCTGGCCAGCCTGGCGCAGGGGAAGAAGGACAGCGTCGTCATGGGCATGACGCTGGAACCACCGGGCCTCGACCCGACCACGGGCGCCGCGGCAGCCATCTCGGAAGTGACGCTCTACAACATCTACGAGACGCTCACCAAGATCCGCGAGGACGGCACCGTCGCGCCGCTGTTGGCGGAAAGCTGGGAGGTCGCGCCCGACCTGAAGACCTACACCTTCAAGTTGCGCAAGGGCGTGAGGTTCCAGAACGGCGAGCCCTTCAACGCACAGGCCGTGAAGTTCTCGTTCGAGCGTGCGGCCGCAGCCACGTCGACCAACAAGGACAAGAGCCTGTTCCAGAGCATGGCCCTGGTCGGCGTGACCGACGCGGACACGGTGGTCATCGGCATGAAGAATCCCGAACCGAACCTGCCCTTCCTGCTCGGGCAGGCACCGTCGTCCATCGTCGAGCCCAAGAGCGCGCCGACCAATGCGACCAAGCCGGTCGGCACCGGTCCCTATGTGCTGGGCGCATGGACCAAGGGTTCGTCGCTCGTCCTCAACAAATGGCCGGAGTACCGCCATGCGTCGGCCATCCACATGGGCAAGGTCACGATCCGCTTCATCAGCGAGCCGGCCTCGCAGGTTGCCGCGCTGCTGTCCGGCGACGTCGATGCCTTCCCCAAGGTGTACGCCGGCCGCAGCATGTCGCAGTTCAAGTCGGACCCGCGCTTCGCGGTGCTGGTCGGCGGCTCCAAGGCCAAGACCATCGTGGGCATCAACAACCGCAAGAAGCCCTTCGACGACGTGCGCGTGCGCCGTGCCATCCTTGCGGCGATCGACCGCAAGGCGATGGTCGAAGGCGCGGTCGATGGCTTCGGCACGCCGATCGGCAGCTTCTACACGCCGGGCTCGCTGGGCTTCGTCGACACCACCGGCATCAACCCGTTCAACATCGAGAAGGCCAAGGCGCTGCTGGCCGAGGCGGGTGTGAAGACGCCGCTGGAAGTGAGCCTCAAGCTGCCGCCGCCCCCTTACGCGCGGCAGGGCGGCGAGGTGCTCGCGGCGCAGCTTGCGAAGATCGGCATCGTCGCGAAGATCGAGAACCTCGAGTGGGCGCAGTGGCTGTCGTCTGTGTTCGGCGGCCCGCACAACTACGACCTGACCATCGTGTCGCACGTCGAGCCCTTCGACCTCGTGAAGTACACCGAGGACAACTACTACATCGGCTACAAGTCGGTCGCCTTCGACGCGCTCTACAAGCAGATCACCGACGCGCCGCGCGAGGCCGACCGGGCCCGCCTGCTGGGCGATGCGCAGCGCATGCTGGCAACCGACGCGGCGGCCGGCTTCCTGTTCCAGCCGCAATGGATCAGCATCTCCAACAAGCGGCTCAAGGGCATGTGGAAGGAGATACCGCTGTTCGCGACGGACCTGGCCGCCTGGTCCTGGCAATAGGCGACAGGCGGTCGAAGCGGGCTCGTTCAGCCGGGCTCGGGGCCCAGCTCGGGTACGTTGCCCACCATCATCGCGCTGAGCAGTCCGGCCAGCTGTTCGCGCTGCGCGTCATCGAACATGCGCAGCAGGTGGAGCTCCGCGGCGGCGTGTGCGGGCATCGCGTCCTCGGCCAGACGCAGGCCCTTGGCCGTGAGCTTGACAAGCACGCCGCGGCCGTCCTTCGGGTCGGTCGAGCGCCGCACCAGCCCCTGCTGTTCGAGCCGTTTCAGCAGGTTCGACAGCCCGCCCGAAGTGAACAGCAGCGTCGACTGCAGGCGTGACGGCGACAACCGATACGGCGTGCCGGCCACACGCAGAGTCGCGAGCACCGCGTACTCCTGGTACTTGAGCCCAAAGGGCTGCAGCACGGTGTTGATCGACTGCAGGATCACGCCTTCGAGCCGCAGCAGACGGCCCACTACCGCCTTGCCGCTGCTGTCGATGTCGGGCCGCTCGCTGCGCCATTGGCGGATGCCGCGCCCGACGAGATCGTCGTCCACGCCGGCCGGGTTCAGGGGTGCGGTCTCACGCTTCATGGATGCCTGCCTTTCGTTGATTTTCAGTGGCGCGGGTCACGGCCGGTCGCAGTCGATGGTGGCGCGCGGCGTCGGTGCCACCCGATTTCACAGCCGCATCTTAAATGCCTTGCATTTATCTTTTGCGAAAGATAAAGTGCCTTCGACGATTGCGCCGGGCCCGGTCCGGCGGCCTCGGTCGCAGCCTTTTGTGTCAGTGCCTTGTCCTCATTCGGAGTCCCCATGAACCACAGGTTTTCACGTTGCATGGCGGCCGGCCTCGTTGCCGCCGCCCTGTCCTGCGCAGCCCAGGCCGAGGAGCTGGTCGTCGGTATCTTCGGCGGCTCCTTCGCCGACGATTCCAAGACCTGCCACATCGCCTCCTTCGAAAAGAAGACCGGCGCCAAGGTCTCGCTGAAACTTGGCAGCTCGTCGCAGTTCGCCGCGGCGATCCGCGCGACCGGCGGCAAGTCGGACTTCGACGTGGTCTACATCGACAACTCGCTCGCGGCGCAGCTCAAGAACGAGAAGCTGCTGGAGGTCATCGACAAGAGCAAGCTGACCAACGCGGCCGAGACGTCGCCCCGTGCCTTCGACAAGGACAACCAGTACGTCGTGTTCATGACCGGCGCCACGGTCATCGTGTACGACACCAAGCAGGTCAAGACGCCGCCGACTTCATGGGCCGATCTGTCCAAGCCCGAGTTCGCCGGCAAGCTCGCTATCGGCGACATCAGCGGCACGTCGGGTTCGCAGCTGCTGATGGCGCTCAACCGCATGAAGGGCGGCACGCTGGCCAACATGGATGCGGGCTTCGAGGCGGTCAAGCCGCTCGCTAAGAACTCGGTGACGCTGTACACGCAGGCCGACCAGATCGTGTCGCTGTTCGAGCGCCAGGAGATCGCGGTGGCGGTCTGGTACCCGGACCGCGCGGGTTCGGCGATCGACAAGGGCCTGCCGCTGGGCATCGTGTACCCGAAGGAAGGCGCGGTCGGCATCCTGCCCGCGCTGGTGATCCCGAAGGGCGGCAAGTCGCCGGCGCTCGCCGCCAAGTACATCGACGAGGTGCTGTCGCGCGAAGGCCAGACCTGCTTCGCCGAACGCAAGTACGCGGGTCCGGTCAACACGCAGGTCAAGCTGAGCGACAAGGCCGCGAAGATCGTTCCGTACAAGGAAACCTTCGACAACATGTGGCTGCCCGACCCCGAGGTCGTGGCCCGCTCGATGCCCGACTGGACCAAGCGCTGGCAACGCGAAGTCGCCCGCTGATCGCGCACCGGAAGACGCCGCGCCATGCCCGCACTCACGCTCGATCGGCTCGAGAAGCGCTATGCCGAACACACTGCGGCGTCCTCGGTGTCGCTGTCCGTCGCCGACGGTGAATTCATCTCGCTGCTCGGCCCCTCGGGCTGCGGCAAGACGACCGTGCTGCGCATGGTCGCGGGCCTGATCGAGCCGACCGGCGGACGCATCCTGATCGACGGCCGCGACGTCACGCGGCTGCCGACCAACAAGCGAAACATCGGCCTGGTGTTCCAGTCGTATGCGTTGTTCCCGCACATGACGGTGTTCGAGAACGTGGCCTTCGGTCTGCGCCGCCAGGGCGTCGATGGCGGCGAGCTGAAGCGCCGTGTCGAACAGTCGCTGGCCAGCGTGCGGCTCGACGGGCTGGGCGACCGCATGCCGCGCCAGCTGTCCGGCGGCCAGCAGCAGCGCGTGGCCGTCGCGCGTTCGATCGCGCCGCGGCCGAGCATCCTGCTGTTCGACGAACCGCTGTCGAACCTCGACGCGTCGCTGCGCGACGAGATGCAGATCGAGCTCAAGCGCCTGCAGCGCGAGGTCGGCATCACCACGCTCTTCGTCACCCACGACCAGGGCGAGGCGATGTCGATGTCCGACCGCGTCTGCGTGCTGGCCCACGGCGTGGTGCAGCAGTTCGACACGCCGGAGGCGATCTACCACCGCCCGGCGACCGGCTTCGTCGCGAGCTTCATCGGACGCCCGAACCGCCTGAAAGGCCGCTTGCTGCGCACCGGCGTGCAGGTCGATGGCGGCCCGTGGCTGCCGGCCAGCGGCAGCGCAGTGGCTGGTCTTGCCGAGCAGGCGACGGTCGATGCCGTCCTGCGGCAGGAGGACATCCGATTTCTCGCCGATGGCGAATCGGCCGGCTTCGTGCTCGATGGGCGCATCGTGCTGCGGGCCTTCATCGGTGCGCGGGTGCAGTACGTGGTGGCGGTCGGCGGCGTCGAACTGATTGCGGAAGCGCCGACCAACGGCGCGCATGCGGGCCTGGACATCGGTGCGGCTGTCCGGCTCGCCGTCGATCCGCAGCATGTGTACGTCAACGCAGCGGCACGCAAGGAAGCAGCATGACCGGCGGGGCGCGCAAGCGGCTGCCAGGCTTCCTGCTGGTGTCGCCGCTGCTGCTGGTTCTGTTGTTCGCCTTCGTCGCACCCGTGCTGCTGATGGCGCCGCTGAGCTTGCGCGAATACGTGGCGGGCAGCGGCATCTCCGCGAACTGGACGCTGGCCAACTACACCAGCATCGTGACCGACGAGTACTTTCGCGAGGTCGTCGTGCGCACGCTGGTGCTGGGCTTCGGCGTGACCGCGATCTGCCTGCTGCTGGGCTACCCGCTCGCCTACTTCATCGCGCACGCGGGTCCGACCATGCGGCTCACGCTGACCATGCTCGTGATCTTCCCGATGCTGCTGAACCTGGTGGTGCGCTCCTTCGGCTGGATCGCACTGCTGGCCAACCGCGGCCTCATCAACAACCTGCTGATCGACGTCGGTCTGATCGAGCGGCCGATCCGCATGATGTTCAATCTCTTCGGCCTGCTGATCGGCATGTCGCACATCTTCCTGCCCTTCATGGTGCTGATGCTGGTACCCGCGATCCAGGCGATTCCGAAGGACGTGCAATCGGCGGCCTACACGCTGGCCGCGAGCCGGCTGCGCGTGTTCTGGTCGGTCACGCTGCCGATGAGCGCGCCGGGCATCCTGTCGGGTTCGATCCTCGTCTTCGTGCTGACCATCAGTGCGCTCGTCACGCCGCGCATGCTCGGCGGGCCGACCTACAAGGTGATGGCGACGCTGATCTACGACGACTTCCTGCAGACCCTCGACTGGCCGGCCGGCGCGGCGATGTCCTTTGCGCTCACGGCGCTGACGATGGTGGTCATCGGCCTGTCGAGCCGGCTGCTCAAGCGCTGGAGCGGCTCGCTATGAACGAGCCGGGCCGCCGCTTCGGTTTCCTTGGCATCGCCGCCTTCGCGGTGATCGCCTTCCTGCAGGTCCCGGTGCTGGTCGTGGTGCTGGCCGCCTTCAGCAAGACCGCCTACCTGACGATCCCGCCCAAGGGTCTCACGCTGCATTGGTTCGAGGTCGTTCTGCGCGACTCGGAATACCTGGGCGCCGCCTGGACCAGTCTCTGGCTGGCTGCCGCAGCGACCGCCGCGGCGCTGGTGCTCGGCCTCGTCGCGGCCTATGCGATCCATCGCCGGATGGTGCCGTTCGCGGCCGCGCTCACCGGGCTGATGATGGCGCCGCTGATCCTGCCGTCGGTCGTGCTCGGCGTGGCGCTGCTGCAGTACTACACGCTCACCGGCCTGCGCGGAAACTCCATCGGCCTGTGGCTCGCGCATGTCGTGATCACCGTGCCCTATGTGGTGCGCGCCTGCCTGTCGAGCCTCTCGGCGGTCGACGAATCGCTCGAGGATGCATCGCGCGTGCTCGGCGCCGACGGCTTCACCAGCTTCCGCCTCGTCACGCTGCCGCTGGTCAAGCCGGGCCTGGTCGCGGGCGGGCTGTTCGCCTTCATCACCTCGCTCGACAACGTGCCGGTCTCGGTGTTCCTGCTGTCCGCCAGCCAGACCACGCTGCCCGTGAAGATCTTCACGTCGGTCGAGCAGGGCGTCGACCCGAGCGTCGCTGCCGTATCGACCCTGCTCATCGTCGCCACCGGCATCGTGCTGCTGCTGGCCGAACGCTGGACCGGCTTCCACAAACACGTCTGACACGTCTGATTTCTCAAGGAGTTCCACGATGCCCACCACGAGCAAAGGCTTTCCGCTCATGCTGACTTTCGATCTCGATGCCGAGACGATGTGGACCGGCCGCGATCCGGCCAATGCGGCACGGCCGATCCTGATGTCGCAGGGCGCCTACGGCTGGAAGGTCGGCATGCCGCGCGTGCTGGCGCTGCTCGGCCGCTACGACATCAAGGCCACCTTCTTCATCCCCGGCGAGGTCGCGGAGAAGCATCCGGACCTGGTGCGCGAGGTGATCGACAAGGGCCACGAGGTGGCGCACCACAGCTACAGCCATCGGTGGATCGTCAACCTCTCGCCGGAAGAGGAGCGCGAGGAGATGCGCCGCGGCATGGAGGTGCTGACCTCGTTGACGGGCGGCCGTCCGCGTGGCTGGCGTTCGCCG
>CAIQMJ010001230.1 GCA_903872875.1 uncultured Variovorax sp. | reverse complement strand
ATTTCGCTGTATCCGAAATGTCCTTCTCGACAGCGCGGCGCGTAGCTGCCGCGTCGTTCGCGCGCAGCGCGTCCAGCACATCGCTGTGCTGCTGCGCCCGCCATGGCGTGGCCGGATCGGTGAGCGAGAAATACATGAAGGGACCCGAGCGCAACCACAGCGCTTCGATCAGCCCGGGCAAGATCTCCGCCTTCGAGGCTTCGTAAAGCGCGAAATGAAAGGCCTGGTTGTTCGACAGGCAGCCGAGGATGTCCCGAGCAGCGATCGCCTTCAGCAACTCGCCATTGATCTTCTCGAGTTCGCGAAGCAGCGCAGGCGTCTGGTTCCGGCAGGCCAGCGCGGCGGCCATGCCCTCGAGCGAAACACGCACGGCGGTCAGTTCGCTGAAGCGCGCCTCGGTCATGTGCGCCACGCACACCGAGCGGTTGGGCAACACCTCCAGGACGCCGGCTGCAGTGAGCTGGCTGATCGCCTCGCGCACCGGCATCGGGCTCGTGCCGAGACGCTGCGCCAACTGCCGGATCGACATCGGCTGCCCAGGTACGAACTGGCCGACCATCAGCGCCCGCTTCATCAGCAGCACCACCCGGTCCTGCATCTCGCCGCGCTTCGGACGATCGGCTTCGCCGTCGTCCTCGGCCTTTGGCTTCACGGCCTCCGCGGCCCGCCTGATCGTCCGGAACTCACCGGCTCGTTGCACTGCCATGACCTGCTCCTCGGTAGGCTGGACGCCCCCGCTCACTTCTATTCCGATTGATCTGCACGATCTCGAATGCCCTGCACCCGCTCCATACGTAGTCGATTGTAGGTTGGGCGACTCAGCCACCGAGCCGCTTGCGCAGTGCCGACAACCCCTCGTAAGCCGATTCCAGATCGTCGACGTGAAAGCCGTCGGCGAGGGCGGCGTCGTGGCGCGCAAGTGAAGTCCGGGCCTGCGGTGCATAGACGACATGGCCGTCCGCCATGACCGATGCGCCGTCGTAGGCTTCGAACTGGCGGTTCCAGTCCATCGCCTCCTGCTCACCGATCGACGCCGGCAGATCGAGCTGGACCGACTTCGCCGACACGCGCACGGGGTAGCCTCCCGGACGCCCTCCGGGTCCAGGCACATGGGCCCGCACGTCTCCCTTGCCGGCCAATGCCAGCAGCACCGGAACGGCAGAGCTTCCGGAGATTGCGTTGAGGTCGCGAAATGGCAACTGGATGTGGCGAAACCGGTCCTGGACCGCGTCGAGTTCGGTCTCTCCCCGCCACACGCGCACCGGCTCGCGCCCGCGCAGCGCCCCGGGCTTTCGCCATTCGACGAGATGGTAGTGGGCCGCGAGCACCCGGATCTCCGCGCGCTCCTCCGGCGGTAGCGTGCCCTGGATCACCGAAGAGAAGATGGCGATGTTTCCCACACCCGTGGTGATCGGCAGGCCACGCGCTTTCAGCACCTGGTTCACCACGTCGGGATAGCAGGTGTTGACGAACGCGGCATCGGACCCCAGCGCCTTGAGCGCCGTGGCAGTGCGCACCGGAAACATCGACTGGAAAGCGAGCGTGAGTCCGAAGCCCGCATCGTTCACGAGCGCGGACCATTCGGAGCCTCGCCCTTCCACCGCCCAGGGCGACTGGAGCGATGCCGACTGCACGACGACCGAGGGCGCCCAATGCGAAAGGCCGTCGGCCAGCGACTCGACGCTTTCCATGTCGAGCATCACGGATTCGAACGTCGCTGAAGTGCCGTACAGGGCAGCGCGGGAGTTCGCCGCCAGGCACAGCCAACGCAGCCGCTCGGCATTTCTTCCGCCGACCACGACCTTGACCGGCGTCCGGGCGGTGGTAGCGATGTCGTTCAGGATGATCT
>CAIQMJ010001229.1 GCA_903872875.1 uncultured Variovorax sp. | reverse complement strand
CGCGAGCACCGGCTGTACCAGGCGGACTGGCTGATGCGGTTTTACGGCTTCTCCGCACCCGAGATCAGCGAGGCCTCGACGGGAGGGATGCTGGATCTGGCCATCGATCCGAAACTGGCCTGGGCGCTGAACCAGAGGGCGCAGTTCCCCGTCAATGTGAACACGGCGCCGCGCGAGATGCTGCTGCGGGTGCCCGGTCTGGGCGTGAAGACGGTCGACAGGTTGCTGGCCTCACGGCGCGTACGCCGCCTGCGCAGCGCCGATCTCGCACAGCTGCGCGTGCCGCTTGCCAAGATCCTGCCGTTCGTCGAGCTTCCGGACCATCGGCCCGGCCGAGCGCTCGATGCTGCAGACCTTGCTGCGCGCTTGCGGCCCGCGCCAGCGCAGGCCTCGCTCTTTTCAACCTGAGCGCCTACACGTTGCCCGCCTGCGCTCCGCAACATCGCTGCATGGCTTCTTCCAACGTCACGACCATCACGCTGGATGGCGATACCGACTGGCCCGGTTTCCGCCGCGAAGCGCGGCAATTGCTGGCGCATCAGGTGCCGCCGGACTGCGTGGCGTGGCATACCCGGGCCAGCGCAGCCGCGGATCTGTTTGCTTCCGCTGCAGATGTCACGCTCGCGTTGCCGCCGGAGTCATTGCAGGCAACGCACACTCCGCTCGGCAACTCGGCTGTCGTGCCGCCCGCCTTCCTGCGCCTGTGCGAAACGGTGATTCTTCATGAGGATCCGGGCCGCTTCGGTCTTCTCTACCGGCTGCTGTGGCGGATGGTGCTCGAGCCCGGCCTGCGGCGCGACCCACTCGATCCAGACCGTTTGCGGGCACAGCACATGGCGCAGGCGGTGCGCCGCGACATGCACAAGATGAAGGCCTTCGTGCGCTTTCGGACGGTCGGCCAGACGGAAGGCGAGCCGCCATTGCATGTGGCCTGGTTCGAGCCCGATCACCATATCGTCGAGGCGGTGGCGCCTTTCTTCGTGCGCAGGTTCACGCAGATGCGCTGGGCGATCCTCACGCCGGAGCGTTCGCTGGAGTGGCTGCCGGAATTGGCCCAGCAGACTGCTGCGGGACACGGCGCCTTGCGCTTCGGCCCCGGCGCGCAGCGCCAGGACGCACCGCCAGCCGATGCGGGCGAAGCGCTCTGGCTCACCTATTACAGCCACATCTTCAACCCGGCCCGGCTCAAGCTGGCGATGATGCGCAAGGAAATGCCGCGCCGCTACTGGCGCAACCTGCCCGAGGCCGAACTCATCGGTGCACTGTCCGCGGAGGCTGCCGTGCGCAGCGGCCGGATGATCGACGCACCCGCCACCCAACCGAAGCGGCGTATCACGCCTTCAACGTCGGCGCACCTGGACAGTCCCGTTCCGGCCGAGTTGCAGGATGGTCAGAACCGGTAGGCGTAGCGCACACGCCAGGTGTTCTCGCCCGGATTCGGGCTCTTGATGCCCCCGTTGGAGATGTGCTGGAACCGCAGCGACAGCTCTTGCTCCTGCCGATTGCCGAAACTGCGGCCGACGCCCAGAACTTCGGTGAACTGGAAAGCCGTACTGAATTCGCGGGCTGGCGTGCGGTAGACGTTGTCCATCACGAGCGCCCCAATGCCGGCTTCGGTGAACCAGGGCGATTGGCCGGCATCGAAGCGATAGCGCCAGGTGGCGATGGCACCGAGTTGCGTGTAGCTGTGATGGCCATAGCCGTGGCGTTCGTCCGCCCGCCAGTTCGCCACGAACACATCCCAGTAGGCCGACTGCGCGCCTCCCGAAGGTAGGAACGAAGGCGACCAAGGCAGCATGACGCCGACGGAGGCAATGTGGGTCGTGGCAGCTCCATGCGGCGCCGAACCGCCCTCGGCATAGACCGCCATGCCGGACGTGTCCAATGCCAATGCAGGCTGTGGGATTGCGCACAGCATCAGGAGTGGTGCGCCCGCCGCAAGTGCGCGAAGAAATGAGATGGACATACAGAAAAATAGGAGGAAAGAGGTTGCAAACTTCCAGGGAACGCGAAAGCGTAACAATTGGCAGGCCCCCCTTCGCGCGGTAGGACACTCGCCCGCAGCGCGATTTTGTTGCGGCGCAGCAAAGAATGCGCGGTGAGCTTAAAGTCGACGGCACTCCCCCTTGTCCTCCGACCGGAAACCCCATGAACACCTCTCTCTCGAGCCGCTTCTTCAATCCGGTGATGTTGTGGCTGGATGTCGCACTGACCACGCAGGAGATGCTGGTGTCATCCAGCGAGGTGATCCTGCTGCGGACCGAGCGGATTGCGCGTGCCGGCCTCCTGCCAAGCGCCTCGGACCTGGCGGAAATCCAGCTCATGGGCCAGGAGAAGCTTGCCGCCGCGGGCGAGGCCGGGGCGGCGATCACGTCGCAGCTCAACACCTCGGGTATCTCCCTGATGAATCGTGCGATTCAGCAATGGTTCAGCGGTACGTCGGCGCTGATCGGTCTGGCGACCAGCCGGACATCGGCGGAGGTGGTTGCCCATGGCAATGAATTGATCGAGGTCGGCAAGCGCGCCGTGGCCAACGTGTCGCATCTTTCCAGCGCAGGTGCACGGGTCGCGCAGCGCGGCCTCAAGCCGATCCACGCCAAGGCGGCGTCGAATGCGCGGCGGCTCGCTAGGCTCGCACCAGACGCAGCAGCGTGATTTCGGAAGGTGCGCCGAAGCGCTTCGGCGGACCCCAGTAACCGGTGCCGCGACTCGTGTAGACCCACATCGCGCCCAGCTTGTGAAGGCCCGCGACGAAGGGCTGCTGCAGCGGCACGAACAGGTTCCACGGAAAGAACTGGCCGCCGTGCGTATGGCCGGAGAGCTGGAGCTGGAAGCCGGCCTCGGCCGCTGCGGGTGCGCTGCGCGGCTGGTGGGCGAGCAGCACGCGTGTGGTGGCCGCCGTCGGCGCGCCGGCCAGCGAACCTTCCGGATCGCTAGTATGTGCGACGTCGAAATGGCCGGCAGTGAAGTCCGTCACGCCGGCGAGTACCAGCAGATTGGCCGCAACCTCTTCGTCGGTCTGCGCGCCGCCGCGCGGGTCGCGCGCACCCAGCAGCACATGCTCGTTCATGAGCACGCGCAAACCGATCCGCCGAAGCTCGACAACCCAGGCCTGCGCGCCTGCGTAGTACTCGTGGTTGCCGGTGACGACAAAGGTTCCGTGGTGCGCTCGCAGGCCGGCCAGCGGAGCGATGTGTTCGCGCAGTTCGGGCACGCTCCCGTCGACCAGATCGCCGGTGATCGCGATGGCATCCGCGTCAAGCTGATTCACCGCATCGACGATGCGCTGGATATAGCCGCGCTTGATGGTGGGGCCGACGTGGATGTCACTGAGCTGGGCGATGGTGAAGTTCTGCAGCGCCGCCGGCAGGTTCGGCATGGGCACGTCGATCCGCACCACGCCGGCGGTGCGTCGTGCATTGAAGAAGCCGATCAGCGATGTCAGCGTCGCGACCGCCGGCACGGCGAGCGCAGTCCACAACGGCCAGCGGTCGATGTCCATCACCGGACCGCCCAGCGCACCAACAAGCCATGCGATGACCAGGCCAACGTCGCGCAATGCAGTCAGCACGAACATCGAGGAGAACCAGCCCATGCTGATCAATCCGATCCATTTCCAGACGTCGGCCGGTGGCTTGGCAGCCGAGCGCATGCCAATGAAGGGCAAGGGCATGGTCACGGCCGAAATCGCGATGGCGATGGCGACCACCGCGGCCACCGGCGTGAAGGTGGCCAGCATGGGCAGCAGCCGCACGGCGAGATAGACGTGCAGCAGCGTGGTCAAGGCGGTCAAGGGAAGGAGGGACATGGAGAACTCGATGGAGAAGCGTGAGCAGAACAGGCGTTCTGCGGGCATCGCATGTGCGAGCCATCGCTGCTGCATTCAAGGCGCATGCCAGCTTCAAGACTGCTTTGGTGCGCCGGCGGTTCCCGGCGCGACCGCTTACCACCGCTCAGGACGGTGCGCGGGTGCTGCGTGATGCCATGTCGGTGCCTGCCGGCCAGAGGAATGTCGCCTTTGCAGCTGCACCAGCCAGGACGGTGAGCGGCTGCTTGAGCGTCTGGCTGCCCAGCGTGGCTTCGACCTCGTAGCGGCCCGGGTCGAGCCGAGCAAGGAGGAACGGCCCGTTCGAGATCACCTGGTCGAGCAGCGTGTTGCCGTTGCTGTCACGCACGCTCACACGCACATCCGAAGCAAAGTCGGCGGTCTTGCCGTCCTTGACCGCGAACTCGAGCGTTGCCGCCCAGCGTGGCGAAACCGTCTCCATGAGTTGCGCCTCGTCGCTGCCGATGCCACCACTCATGTACTCGATGCCATGGGTCATGCGGATCGGCGGATTGACCACCGCATGCGCTGAAAGCGCGCCCATCAGCGCACCGCCGCAGAGCATTGCGACCGCCAGCGGCCGCGCCTTTTGCCAAGTCGTCATGACTGAAATCCTTTCGTCGTGGCCCGAGCCACGCGCGCACTGTGTCGCGCTGGCCTTAGGTCAGACTTAAGCATGACGCGTGCCGCGCCGGCACCGGATCACTGGTCGAGACTGGCGGCGGCGGCCTGGCGACCGCGCGCCGATGTGGCCTCCGCCGCTTTGACCTGCGGCACGACAGGTTTGCCCGCTGCACCGGCGAGCATCGTGCCGCTGTCTGCTGCGGCAGCCGCGACGAAATCGAAATTGGACGGCCATTGGAAGACCGCCTTGGAGGAACTTCCCTCGAACACCGTCAAAGTCTGCGTGAGCGTCAGGCCACTGACTGTCGCCTCGATGTCATACGTACCGGCATCGAGTCGGGCGACGAGGAACGGACCGTCTGCGGTGGCACGCATCACCGGGCGGCCGGTGTACTTGTCGCGAACCGACACCTGCACGTTGGCCGGGAAGGCACCACGATCGGCACGGTTGACCCCGAATTCGAGCACGGCAGCCCAGCGAGGCGCCACCATTTCCATGAAGGCCATCTCCGACTTGCCGGTGCCGCCGCACATGTATTCGACGCCGTCAGCCACCCGGATCGGTGGATTGGTCAGCGCATGCGCCGAGGTCAGCGCGCCCAGGAGCGTCGCGCCCCCCATCGCCAGAACCGCCAGGGGCCGGGCAAACCGGAATGAGTTCATTGCTGGATTCCTGCTCAGAAGAAGTGCGAAAGAAGGCCGATGCATTCTGCTTAGCAAGAGTCGGGCAAGGTATGGCGTTTACGTGGGGGTGTTACAGCTTAAGTATTGAAAATGACAGTGAAATGGCGAT
>CAIQMJ010001228.1 GCA_903872875.1 uncultured Variovorax sp. | reverse complement strand
GTGTGGGCGTTCTCGGGGTATCCGGACTGCATCCTCACTGATCTGTCGGCGACGATCTGGCGACGATGAGGGTGGCTAAGTCGATCTCCACTTGACGACATGTCTTGCTGTCGTCCGTGACCGCCGTAGGTGTCAGGCCGGACCCAGTTCGTCCAGAGTGCGCTGGTTTCAGCCAGCAGCAACGGCAACGCCGTCTGCACCACAGTCCAGACGGTGCTGACTTTCACGCTGGCGTAACCATGGATGAGTTGATTGCGAAATGCCACGATCTTTGGAAGGTCGGAATACGGGCGGCGGTGGTCCCATCCAACTTTGCCAGTTGATTGAGTGCCTCGCCAATGATTTCGAATTTGCGTTCGACCGCAGCTTGCGTCATCGCGTTGGCCGCATAGGCCGGCGCGTCCATGCCGGTGGCGAAGCGCTCGATCTGCATTGCCGACTCGCGCACGTCCCGAAGGAAGGCGCGCGGATCACGCGGCACAGACGGACTCACGGCTTCGGTTGATGCTGGCGAGCACGAACGGATTGCGTATCGCCCCTGGCTCCACCAGATCGACACTGCGTCGAAGCAGCTTTTCCAAGTCGGCTTTGGCGCCGAAGACGGTGTCCAGCCCGACGGTCGCGTCGGGTGCGAACTCCACCAGGAAATCCGCATCGCTGTGTTCGTCATCGAAATCATCGGCACGTGCTGCTGATCCGAAGACATCCAGTCGGCGAATTCGGTAGCGCAGGCAGATGGCAGAGATGCCTGTGCGGTGCTTGGCAATGGCGGGTGCATGGTCTGAGTTTTGTGCGAGGGACTTCTACGCCCCCGCACCTCCTGCGTCGCCAGTACGACCCTTGGCAGGCCTATGGCCGGTCGAGAACTGCGAACGCGCGGTTTGTCGCGGCGTTGGACGTGCGCTTCGCATCGACGCACGACGTGCGGGCGTTTTCGAGGCGCATACGGGCAGCACTTGACGGGCCCGCGCTGAACAGTACGCAGGGGCATTTGCCGGAACGGCTCGCAGCGGGCGAGGGCAGGGAATACAAGACATCGCACAACGCGCGGCGAATATTCAGTTGGAAGGGCGTGGCGGGGCGGATTGCGAGGATGCGGATGCAGCGCCGCTGTTGGGCGGATAGCCGGGGCGACAGGCGTTCGCGCTTGGGCGGAAGATGCTGAGGTGGCTGAGCAATTGCTACAGTTGAAAAAATAACGAAACCCACTCTGAAGATTTCAGAGTGGGTTTTAGGTCTATGTGAGTAGACGTTATTAAAGGCGGATGAGTCCGCTACTTCCCCCAGCTATCCCGCATCCCCGCAGCCCGGTTGAACACCCGTTCGCCACCAGCGCCGCCCTTGCCGTCCAGCACGAAATACCCGTGCCGCTCGAACTGGAACGCAGCCCCCGCCGCAGCGTCCGCCAGCGCCGGTTCAACGAAGGCGCTGCACTTCGAGAGGCTCCCCGAATTCAGCTCCTCCAGCAATTCCCCGCTCCCCGGATTCGCCGCAGCAAACAGCCGCTCATACAAGCGCACTTCCGCTTCCACCGCATCGGCCACGGCCACCCAGGTGATGTTCCCCTTCACCTTCACGGCGTCCGCCCCCGGCGTGCCGCTCTTCGTGTCCGCGACCAGCTTCGCCTGCACTTCCAGCAGCTTGCCGTCCGCGTCGCGCGTGGCGCCGGTGCATTCGATGGTGTGGCCGTACTTCAGCCGCACCTTGTTGCCCGGGAACAGCCGGAAGAAGCCCTTGGGCTGCACGTCTTCGTAGTCGGTGCGCTCGACCCACACTTCACGCCCGATCTTGAAATGGCGCAATCCCATGTCCGGGTGATGCGGGTGCACGGGCGCCGTGCAGGCGTCGAGGACGTCGTCGCCGCCCATCAGCTCGCCCCAGTTGGTGATCACCAGCTTCACCGGGTCCAGCACGGCCATGGCGCGCGGGGCGATCGGGTCGAGCGTGTCGCGCAGCGCGGCTTCCAGGCTGGCGTAGTCGATCCAGCCGCCGGACTTGGTCACGCCGCTGCGTTCGCAGAACAGCTTCAGCGCCTCGGGCGTGTAGCCGCGGCGGCGCAGGCCGGCCAGCGTGGGCATGCGCGGATCGTCCCAGCCATCGACATGGCCTTCTTCCACCAGTTGGCGCAGCTTGCGCTTGCTGGTGATGACGTGCGTGACGTTGAGCCGCGCAAATTCATACTGCCGCGGCGGCGGCGCGCTCAGCAGGCCGCCGATGGTGCGGCCGTCAGGCAGCGTGGCGGTCTCGGCCAGCTTCTCCAGCAGCCAGTCGTAGAACGGCCGCTGGTCTTCGAATTCCAGCGTGCAGATGCTGTGGGTGATCTGCTCCAGCGCGTCCTCGATCGGGTGCGCGAAGGTGTACATCGGGTAGATGCACCAGGTGTCGCCCGTGTTGTGGTGCGTCGCGCGTCGGATGCGGTAGAGCGCCGGGTCGCGCATGTTGATGTTCGGGCTCGCCATGTCGATCTTCGCGCGCAGGATCGCTGCGCCGTCGTCGAGCTTGCCGTCGCGCATCTCGCGGAATCGCGCGAGGTTCTCGGCCGGCGTGCGGCTGCGGAACGGGCTGTCGGTGCCGGGCGTGGTGAAGTCGCCGCGGTTCACGCGCATCTCGTCGGGCGTCTGCTCGTCGACGTAGGCCAGGCCAGCTTCGATCAGGTATTCCGCCGCGCGGTACATGAAGTCGAAGTAGTTGCTCGCGTAGTAGACGTGGTCTTCCGGCTTGCCGGGCTGGGCGGGGTTGTCCGCCAGCAGGCTGTCGTAGCCCAGCCATTTCACCGCGTCGCGGATGGCGTCGACGTATTCTTGTTCTTCCTTCTCGGGGTTGGTGTCGTCGAAGCGCAGGTGGCACACGCCGCCGTATTCCCTGGCCATTTCGAAGTTCAACCAGATGCTCTAGGCGTGGCC
>CAIQMJ010001227.1 GCA_903872875.1 uncultured Variovorax sp. | reverse complement strand
TCATCAGCCGTCGCGCCGCGCAGGGCGATGTGCTGCACGGGCTTCTTGGTTCGAAGGTCGTGCAGGCCTATGCCGAAGCCACCTACGGGTCGAACTGGAATGTGCAGACGGTCGAGACGGACGCGCAGGATCAGCTCGTCTGATCCTGCCGCGGCACGACCGAGGCCTTCGGCGGAAAGCAGAAGACGTTCCACGGTCGCCCGCGATGAAGAGCGATGTCGCCAGCGCGATGCACCGCGCGGCACGCGGCCGGGTCTGCATGAGAACATCCTTTGCAAAACACCACCCATTGGAGACATTGCATGCAACCGCCAGAGACAGCCACGACGTCTGAAACCTTCCGTGATCGCGTCACCGTGCAGATGGGCACCGATGGCGTTGCCCAGGTCCGGCTTTCGCGGCCCGACAAGATGAATGCGATCGATGCGGCAATGTTCGCGGGAATCGTCGCGGCGGGCGAGCGATTGCATGACATGCACGGATTGCGTGCCGTGGTCCTGCACGGCGAAGGCCGCGCCTTCTGCGCCGGCCTGGACATGGCCAGCTTCGGTCGCATGAGCGAGGGCGGGGTGGTCGCCGAAGGCCTGGTCGATCTGCTGCCCCGCACGCACGGTCTGGCGAACCAGGCGCAGCAGGTCGCGTGGCTCTGGCGCGCGTTGCCCGTGCCGGTCATCGCGGCCGTGCACGGCGTGGCCTATGGCGGCGGCCTGCAGATCGCACTGGGTGCCGATGTGCGGTTGCTCGCAGAAGATGCCCGGATGTCCGTGATGGAACTGCAATGGGGACTGGTGCCCGACATGGCAGGCATTCCGCTGATGCGCGAACTGTTGCGTGCGGACGTTGCGCGGGAGCTCGTGTTCAGTGCGCGTGTCGTCGGTGCCGCGGAGGCCTGCAGCATTGGTCTCGGAACCCGGGTCTGTGCCAACCCCCTCGCGGATGCGTTGGCCATGGCGCGTGGCATTGCGGCACGAAACCCGGATGCAGTGCGTGCGGCAAAGCGATTGCTGAACCAGTCGCATGACGGCGACTCAGCAGCGCTATTGGCGGCCGAATCGGTGGAGCAGCAATTGCTGATCGGCAGCCCGAACCAGCGCGAAGCGGTGCTTGCGGGCATGGAAAAGCGGGCAGGGCGCTTTACGGATCCGACCTGATGTTCAATTGAATGCCGTAGCGGCGCACGTCTTCTCTTCAATTGCAGACCCATGCGATGCGAGTCGCGCCAGCCGGGTCTGATTCGGGCGCTTTCCATTCCGGGCGAGTGGGTGTCCTGCGTCAGAATCTCCGACGCATTTCGCTTTGAACCGAACGCCATCCATGGACACCGCCATCTTCTCGCTTCCCAAGATCGACTGCCACTGCCACCTCTTTGATCCGGCTGCCTTTCCCTATGCGCGAGGCGTGTTCCATGAACCGGCGGGAGGTGAGATTGCCACCGCCTCCTACTTCAGGGAGGTGATGCAGGCCTACGGTGTGCACCATGCATTGCTGGTCGGCCCGAACTCCGGGTACGGCACCGACAACCGTTGCATGCTCGATGCGATTCGCCATGGCGACGGCCGCTTCAAAGGCATTGCCGTGGTCGAGAACGACGCGTCGACCGCGCAACTGCAGGACCTCCGCGCCCAGGGCGTCGTGGGCGTCGCCTTCAACATGGCGCTGCTGGGCGTCGCGCACTATGCCCATGCAGACGCGCTCTGGCGGCGCATTGCAGCGCTGGGCATGTGCGTGCAGGTCCAGGTTCAGGGCGATCAGATGGCTGAACTGGCGCCGCGGCTTCGCGACTGCGGCGCGCAGATAGTCGTCGACCACCACGGTCGACCGGAGCTCGCGCGCGGCTTGGAAAGCGCCGGATTCCAGGCGCTGCTGGGACTGGCCGACAGCGGGCGCTGTGTCGTCAAACTGTCGGGCTACGACAAGTTCTCGCAGCAAGCGCTGCCTTGTGCGGACGCGCTGCCCTTCACCCGGATGCTGCTGCAGACCTTCGGTGCGGACCACTGCATCTGGGGCTCGGACTGGCCCCACGTGCGCGCGACACGCCGCCTCGACTATGGCGCGCTGCTCGGCGTCTTCGTTCGCAGTGTGCCTTCGGTGGACGACCGGCGCCGGATCATGTTCGAGACCCCGGCGCGCCTGTTCGGCTTTGGCGCCGAGACCTGATCGGCTCTCCGGCGCGCTGCGATATCAGGCCAGCGCAAAAAGCGCATCGCAAGCAATGCGCAGACCGAAATATCCGCTCTTCCTGAATTCGATATTGCGATTCCTCACGACTTTTCTCACACCGTTCCACAAGCTGCCGACGGTCTTTCGAACTCTCAATGGCTGCGCATTCGGCGCATGTCAGGCGTTTCGACTGCAGCGGCGTGTGGTTGGATGATTTACGCGATTTGCAAGAGAAAGCAGAGTCGATTTATTCAATTCGGCGGCCCTGAAATAGACATTGGTGCGAGCCAATTAGAATTGCGCTTTTCATCCTTCGAGACCATTCATGACGAAGACTTACGCCCAGATCGCACGCGAGATCGCCGCCTTGCAAGCCACTGCCAGCAAGCTCTATGCAATTGAGGTCAAGAGTGCCGTGGCCAAAGTCAACGAGCTGGTTGCCAAGTACGGTCTGTCTGCTGGCGACCTGGCGTTCGCCGCCGCACCCGGCGGGCGTGGAGCGAATGCCTCGGCACCGGGCGCGAAGCCGGCCGTTACGGCGTCGGCAGCGGCAGGCGCGAAGTACAGCGACGGCCAGGGCCGTGTCTGGGGTGGCCGTGGCCCGCGTCCGGCCTGGTTGCGCAGCGCCATTGCTGCAGGCCGTTCGCTGGAGAGCTTCCTGATCGCCGGCGCGGCCGACGTCGTGGCTGCATTGACCGGGTCGACCGGTAGGCCCGCAAAAAAAGCCGCAGCGAAGAAGTCCGCCGCCACCGGTGTTGCCAAATACGTGAATCCCAAGACCGGCGCCGGCTGGAGCGGCCGCGGCCCGCGTCCGCAATGGCTGAAGGACGCCCTCAAGAAGCGCGGAAGCAAGATCGAGGACTTCCTCGGTGACAAGCCGGCATCGGTCGACACGGCTGCGGCGGCACCCGTTGCGCCTGCGCCTGCAAAGAAGGCTTCCGCACCCGCGAAAAAGGCTGTCGCCAAGAAGATCGTCGCCAAGAAGGTCTCTGTCAAGTCCGCAGCCGGGAAGGCGCCCGATGTGGCGACGAAGAGCGTGGCCGTCGCCCCGGCCAAGAAGGCTGCCGTGAAGAAGACCGCCGTGAAGAAGGTCGCAGTGAAGAAGGTCGCCGCCAAAGCACCTGCGAAGAAGGCGCCTGCGAGGAAGACCACGGCGCCGAGCGCCGCACCGGCAGCACCGGCCGCGCCTGCGGCCGCACCCGCCGTCGACGCATCAGGTTCCATTGCCTGAGTGATCGCTGGGTCGGGCGGTGCCGATTCCATCGCCATCGATCCCCTGACTTCAAGCGCAGCGCAACGCTGAAGGTCATCTCCGACGCAAGTCTCGCCCCGCATCTCGTATGCGATCGGGCAACCATTCGCTTCCAACCCTGATGCGCAGCCTCCGGCGACCACTCGGTCGCAGGAGGCTCGCCCGTTGGCGCTGCACGCGCGCGGACTCGCCGAGCCTGGGCCGAGAGCGTCACGAAAGCCTCGTTGACCGGTCTTGCGTCGCGACCGCGGTCGGTGCTGTCCTGCGCGCGCTCGGCGGCTCGCACCTACGGAGCCGATCGCGGCGACATCGTTTACTGATTGCCTGGCCTTGCCCGGAATTGTTGCCGGACCGGGGCTGCGAGGCCGTCATCCGTGCGAGCGGAAGCAAGCATGGGACAGCCAATTCCACGAACGAACGCGCAAGTCTTGGGGAATTCACGATGACACACGAACAAGGCAATGCCTTCGAGGTCCGCAGGCGCGGACTTCTCGCCGGCAGCCTCGCCACGGCAGCGGGCACCTGGATGCACGCCACGGGCAGCGAGGCGCAGACCGCCGCGGCGTCCGGCGCCGCACTCGCCGCCACCGACACACCGACCGTCCAGGTCACGCTGACCGTCAACCGGCGCGCCTTCACGCTGGAACTCGATACGCGCACGACATTGCTCGATGCGCTGCGCGAGCACCTCCATCTCACCGGCTCCAAGAAGGGTTGCGACCATGGCCAGTGCGGCGCCTGCACCGTGCTGGTCAACGGCCGGCGCATCAACAGCTGCCTCACGCTTGCCGCCATGCACGAGGGCGACCGGGTCACGACGATCGAGGGTCTCGGCGCGCCTGGCACGTTGCATCCGATGCAGGCCGCCTTCGTCAAGCACGACGGCTTCCAGTGCGGCTACTGCACGCCGGGCCAGATCTGCTCGGCGGTCGGCACGCTGGAGGAGATCCGCGCCGGCGTACCGAGCCATGTCAGCGCCGACGTGACAGCCACCCCACAGCCCACGCCGGACGAGATCCGCGAGCGCATGAGCGGCAACCTCTGCCGCTGCGGCGCCTACGCGAACATGCTCGAGGCGATCCAGGAAGTCGCCGGGGTGAAGGCATGAAGGCGTTCACCTACGAGCGGGCCGCGTCGCCTGCGGGCGCAGCCGCCGCGCTGGCCGGCACGCCGGGCGCCAGGCTGATCGCGGGCGGGACCAACCTGCTCGACCTGATGAAGCTGCAGATCGAGACGCCGACGCACCTGATCGACATCAACCGCCTGAAGCTGGACCAGGTCGAGACCGTGGCGGACGGCGGCCTGCGCATCGGTGCGCTGGTGCGCAACACCGACCTCGCCGCGCATCCGCGGGTGCGCCAGGACTACGCGGTGCTCAGCCGCGCCCTGCTGGCCGGTGCATCGGGCCAGTTGCGAAACAAGGCCACCACCGCCGGCAACCTGCTGCAGCGCACCCGCTGCCCGTACTTCTACGACACCGCACAGCCCTGCAACAAGCGGCAGCCAGGCTCCGGCTGCTCGGCGATCGGCGGCTTCGACCGCAACCTTGCCATCCTTGCGACCAGCGACCAGTGCATCGCCACCCATCCGAGCGACATGGCCGTCGCGATGCGTCTGCTGGACGCGACCGTCGAGACGGTGCGCGGCGACGGCGCGCGCCGCACCATTCCGATGGCCGACTTCCATCGGCCGCCCGGCAGCACGCCCGTTGTCGAGCCGGCCCTGGCGCGCGACGCGCTGATCACCTCGGTGCGGCTGCCCGCGCCGATCGGCGGCAAGCACTTCTATCGCAAGGTGCGCGACCGCGCGTCCTACGCGTTTGCGCTCGTGTCGGTCGCTGCCGTGGTGCAGCCCGACGGCCGTGGTCGCTTCGCCTACGGCGGGCTCGCGCCCCAGCCCTGGCGCGTCGAAGCCGCCGAGGCGCAATCGGATGCCGGCGCCATCGCGCGCATCACGCTGGCCGGCGCGCGCACTGGCGGCCACAACGCCTTCAAGCCCCTGCTGGTCGAACGCACGCTCGCGTCGGTGCTGGCCGAATCGAGGACCTGAACCCATGAAATTCGATCAACCCGCCGGCCGCAATCCGGTCGACCGCCAGCGCGTCGTCGGCAAGCCGCACGACCGCATCGACGGACCGTTGAAGACCAGCGGCACCGCTCCCTATGCCTACGAAAGGCACGATGTGGTGCCGAACCAGGCCTATGGCGTGATCCTCGGCTCGCCGATCGCCAAGGGGCGCATCCGGCGCATCGACGCGCAGGCCGCGCGTGCGGCACCCGGCGTGATCGCGGTCGTCACCCACGAGAACGCGGGCAAGGTCGGCAAGGCCAAGGCGATCACGGCGAAGCTGCTGGCGGGGCCGGAGGTCGACCACTTCGGCCAGGCCGTGGCGATCGTGGTGGCCGACAGCTTCGAACGGGCGCGCGCAGCCACGCACCTGATCGCCGTCGAGTACGAACGCGCCGAAGGTCGCTTCGATCTCGCGAAGGAACGCGATGCCGCGGTGAAGCCGAAGATGTCCGGCGACGAGCCCGACACCGCGGTCGGCCATTTCGATGCCGCCTTCGCCGACGCGCCGGTGAAAGTCGAGCAGACCTATACGACACCCAACCAGAGCCACACGGCGATGGAGCCGTTCGCGACCATCGCATCGTGGGAGGGCAGGCGCCTCACGGTCTGGACCTCGAACCAGATGATCGACTGGGCGCGGCGTGATCTGTCGGAGGTGCTGGGCATTCCCCGGGACGACATCCGGGTGGTTTCCAGTTACGTGGGTGGCGGCTTCGGCTCCAAGCTGTGGATCCGCAGCGACGCGGTCATGGCCGCGGTCGCCGCGCGCGTCGCCGGCCGGCCGGTCAAGGTCGCGCTGGCACGGCCGCAGATCGCCAACAACACGACGCATCGGCCCGCGACGATCCAGCGCATCCGCCTCGGCGCGGCAGCGGACGGCAAGCTGCTGGCGATCGCGCACGAGAGCTGGTCGGGCGATCTGGCGGGCGGCCAGCCCGAGACCGCCGCGATGCAGACGCGGCTGCTGTATGCCGCAGCGAACCGCATGACCGCACACCGCCTGGCGACGCTGGACCTGCCGGAAGGCAATGCCATGCGCGCACCCGGCGAGGCGCCCGGCCTGATGGCGCTGGAGATCGCGATGGACGAGCTTGCCGAGGCCCTGAAAATGGACCCGGTGGCCCTGCGCATCGCCAACGACACGCAGGTCGATCCGGAGAAGCCCGGCCGTGCCTTCTCGCACCGCGACTTCATCGGCTGCCTTCGCATCGGAGCGCAACGCTTCGGCTGGGAGCGGCGCGTGGCGGCGCCGGGCCAGGTGCGCGAGGGACGCTGGCGCATCGGCATGGGCATGGCGAGCGCCTTCCGCGGCAATCTCGCGATGAGTTCAGCCGCGCGCGTCGCGATCGATGGCAAGGGCGAAGTCACGGTGTCGACCGACATGACCGATATCGGCACGGGCAGCTACACGGTCATCGCCCAGACGGCCGCCGAATTGCTGGGCGTGCCGCTGGCGCAGGTGCGCGTGCGGCTGGGCGACTCGGACTTTCCGGTGTCGGCAGGCTCGGGCGGACAGTGGGGCGGCAACAGCGCGACGGCCGGCGTCTATGCCGCCTGCATGAAGCTGCGCCAGACGCTGGCCCGCAAGGCCGGCTTCCTGGCGGGCGACGCGCGCTTCGATGGCGGCCGGATCGTATCGGGCACCCGCAGCTTCGCGCTGGCGGAACTGGCCGGCCGTTCAGGCCTGACGGAGGAGGACGGCATCGAGTTCGGCGACCTGACGAAGACCTACGCGCAGGGCACCTTCGGCGCGCATTTCGCGGAGGTTGCCGTGGACGTCGACACGGGCGAGGTGCGCGTGCGGCGAATGAGCGGTGCCTTCGCGGCCGGGCGCATCCTGAACCCGAAGACCGCCCGCAGCCAGGTGATCGGCGCGATGACCATGGGCCTCGGTGCCGCCCTCATGGAAGAGGCCGTGGTCGACACGCGGCTGGGCTACTTCGTCAATCACGACATGGCGGAATACCAGGTGCCGGTGCATGCAGACGTGCCGGTGCAGGATGTGTTCTTCCTCGACGAGGTGGACGACAAGTCCTCGCCGATGAAGGCCAAGGGCGTGGGCGAGCTCGGGTTGTGCGGCAGCGCCGCGGCCATCGCGAACGCGGTCTACAACGCATCCGGCGTGCGGGTGAGGGACTACCCGCTGACGCTCGACAAGATCATGCGTTGACGGATGGGATGCGAGGCGCCGGCCGGTCCCGCTAGCCGTTGAGCTCGGCCCACAGCGCCTTGTCCCGGGCGTCGGTCCAGACCGAAGGTTCGCAGCCTTCCTGCAGTTCTTCCAGCACGCGGCAGACGTCGAAGGGCATCACGTGCTGGAACACGGGCCAGTCGCCGTAGGCGGGCTTCAACGCAGCCAGCGCGGCCTCGTACACGCGGCGGCGGTCCAGGCCGCGGCCGTGGGCGTCGGCCGCCGCATGCCACAGCGCGTCGAGGAAGCCACGCGTGCCGTCGATGGCCGCCTGCGCGCCCGCCGCATCCTGCAGCGGCGCGCCGCGGCCCGGCAGCAGCGCGCGTGGCGCCAGGGCTTCCAGCTTCGACAGCGTGGCCGACCATTCGCGGATATAGCCGTCCCCGGCATAGACGGCGCAGCGGTTCTCCACCAGATCGCCCGCGAACAGCACGCCCTCGGAAGGAATCCAGGCGACCGAGTCGCCGCGCGAATGACCGCGGCCGATGTGCAGCAGCTGCACTTCGAGATCGCCCAGCCAGACCGAGACCTGGTCCTTGAACGTCACCGAAGGCCGCGTCAGCCCGGGGATATCTTCCGCACCCTGGAACAGCCGCGGAAACCGGCCGCGTTCGCTCTCGTAGTCGGCCTGGCCCCGTTCCTCGATCCAGGTCCGCGTGCCTTCGCTGGCGATGACGGCGATGTCCGGGCCGAAGGCCGCGGCGCCCAGCACGCGCACCGCGTGGTAGTGCGTGAGGAACAGGTGGCGCACCGGCAGCGGCGTGACGCTGCGGATGGCCGCCATGAGCTGGCGAGCCATGGTGGGCGTCGCACGGGTGTCGATCACCAGCACGCTGTCCCGGCCCACGATGAAGCCGCAGTTGGGGTCGTAGTCGCTGGCAAACGCCCAGGCATGGGCGGAGAGCCGGACCAGCCGGGCGGTCTGCTCCCGGTTGTCGGCGGCGGAGGCGAAGGATGTGGTGCTCATGGGTTCCAGGGGTTGGTTTCAGGCGGCGATGTCTTCGCGGGCGGCGGCGATGCAGGCCTGCAGCACGGCCAGGTCGCCGACCTGGTTGGCCAGCAGCATCACGAGCTTGGCGTTGAGCAGTGCGCCCTGCGTGGCGTCGAGCGCCTCGTGGCCGCGCAGCAGCGCTTCGTAGAAGCCATCGGCGTCAGACAGCCGCAGGGTCGAGATGTCGGGGGGCATGGAGGGCTCCGGCGGTGGTGGGTATCGGGGACTGGCCCAGGCTGGCGCGTACGGCGTCCAGCACCTGTTGCGCGTCATGGGTGGCGAAGGACGCTGCCAGGTGGGCGTCCGGGCGCAGCAGCGCCACGCCGCCCGGCGGTGTGCACGTCAGCCTGGCCAGCAGGCCGTCGCTGTCCTGCAGGTCGTGGCCGACGCGCAGCACCTGGAGCGGCAGCTTCTGGTGCGTGGCCTCTGCCTGCAGCGCGGAAGCGGCCTTCGATGCCGTGCCGTCCGGTACGTCCGATGCGGGGAACAACAGGGCCACCAGGTCGGCGCCGCTGCCGCGCAGCAGTGACACCAGATCCGTGGCCTGGCCGTGCTGCGCGAGGGCGATGTTCGGCAGCGAGCGGCCGTCCTCCGGGCCCGTTCCCACGCTGGGCAGGCCGCCGTAGTGGTGCGGCGCGGTCAGCCGCCCGGTGTCGAGCAGGCTGCGGGCGAACGGATGGCGGCGCGCGAGCTGCAGCACGGCCGTCCGCAGGGTGAATTCCATCGGGCTGCGTGGCTGCATGAAGCGGCCGGAGCGGCTGGTGATGCGGATGTTCTCTTCTGCAGCGCGGTGCCTTTCGGCATCGTAGGTGTCGAGCACCTCGGGGCCGGCACGGCCGGCCAGCAGCAGCGCGAGCTTCCAGCCCAGGTTGTCGGCGTCGGCGATGCCGGAGTTGCCGCCGCGTGCGCCGAAGGGGCTCTTGGCATGTGCCGCGTCCCCGATGAAGACCAGCCGGCCGTGGCGGAAGCGTTCCATCAGCATGGTGCGGTAGGCGTAGGGGCCGACCCAGACCAGTTCGAACTGTGCGTCGTCCCCGAGCATCGCCGCCACCCGGCGGCGGGCCACCTCGGGCTGGCTCACCTGGGCGGGGTCCGCATCGGGCGCCATCTGGAAGTCCAGCCGCCAGACGTTGTCCGCCATCAGGTGCTTCCACACGCCGCGGTTCTCGTTGAAGGGGGCTTCGATCCAGGTCCAGCGTTCGTTGAGAGGCGACTCGGTGAAGCGCACGTCGGTGATGCACCAGCGGTCCTGGCCGCGTTCGGTGTGTTCGGGCAGCCCCAGGCGCTGGCGCAGCACGCTGTTCACACCCTCGGCATCCACCACCCAGTCGGCCTCCAGCGTGTAGCGGCCGGCGGGCGTTTCCACATCCAGTTCGACATGGTCGGGCAGGTTGCGAACACCCGTCACGCGGCTCTTCCAGCGCAGGTCGGTGATGCCGAGTTCATGGATGCGGTCGACCAGGAACCACTCGACGTAGAACTGCTGGATGTTCAGGAAGGGCGGCTGGCGCGATACGTGGGTCGGCTGGTAGTCGTAGGCGTAGAGCACGTCGTCGCCCGACAGCACCTTGCCGGCCGACCAGCGCGTGCCCTTGGCGGCCAGCCGTGCGAACGTGCCGATGCGCTCCATGATCTCCAGCGAGCGCTGGCCGTAGGCAATGCCGCGGCTGGAGGCGCCGCGCACGCCCACGGTGTCGTCCTCGTCCAGCACCACGGCGGCGATGCCGCGGCTGGCCAGGTCGGCCGCCAGCGTGAGGCCGGCCAGGCCGGCGCCCACGATGACCAGCGGCTTGCGCGGGCGGATGGAGTCCGGCGCCCTCAGCTCGGGCGGCGGCACGAAGTCGAATACGGGGAGCTGGTACTCGAAAGCGGCGTTTGCAGTCATGGCAGCGACCTTATCGACCGGTGCCTCGGCTGTATGTCCTCTCGCGCTACGACATGGCGCGCAGCCGCATCAGTGCTTGCGAAGGTGGGCCAGCTCGATCTGGCGGTGAATGCCGAGCTTCTCGAATGCGCGGCGGCGATAGGTCGCGATGCTGGTCGGGCTCAGCCCGAGCGCACGGGCGCTTTCCTTGGCGCTGCGGCCCGCGAGGATCGCGTCGACCACCTGCTGTTCGCGCTGCGAAAGCACCGCGAACGGATCCGGCGACGCGACCGGTGCGGCCAGCGCCACGTGACGCCGCATGGCCGATGCGATCACCGGGCTCTGCTGCCCGAGCTGGACGATGGCGTCGTCCAGCTCCACGCCGCAGTCCGCCGGCCGATAGGCATTCAGGATGCCCCAGCCGCCATCGAGCGCCACCATGACCGAGATGCGCTCCTGCAGTCCGATCTTGCGGTAGTCGTGCACCCATTGCCCATCGGGCAGCTCGTCGCGCGTGAGGCAGTTCAGCAGCAGCCGGTCCTGCGAGCGGAGCGCCACCGCCGCCACCGGGTCGATGCGGTAGTAGCCGTCGCGCACGTAGCATTCGCCCACGTCATGCGCCTGCAGGCCTGGCAGCCGCGCGGTGCCCATGCCGATCGGCGTGCCGCCGCGGTGCACGAAGAAGGAACAGTCGCTGGCCCCTGCGGCCTCGCGGCAGACCGCGAGCAGCGCAGGCACGAAGCCGGTGTCTCCGATCTGTTCGACGGCATGGCACATCGCATGGATGGCCGTCGGCGGCGCGGTCTGGGCATGGAGGGAAATCGTCTTCATGGTCTGGTCGCGGCGCAGACGGGCTGCACCGGCTTGTCTCGTTGATCTCGGTGATTTCTTCGGCGCATCGTGGCTGCCTGCCTGCCCGTTGCAGGAGCGGCGGCACTCGCAGACCGCAGCCCGGCGCCACTATTGTCAGCGGCCGCCGTGTGCTTGCACACCCGTGGCCCAGAGGGTTTTCCCGATACGGCGGCTGTCGTCTTTCAACAGGACAGACGGGCGCGCCATGCGCCGGAACAATCGACGCCAACGCAGGAGATCCGAGTCCATGGCCGAGCCCCTTTCCACGTCTTCCCCTCCCGTAGCCGCGCGCATCGAAGGCCTGCACCACTTCGCCTGGCGCTGCCGGGACGCCGAGGCCACGCGCCAGTTCTACGAGGACATCCTGGGGCTGCCGCTGGTGCACGTGATCCGCAACGAACACGTGCCCAGCACGGGCGAGTACTGCCCCTACGTGCACATCTTCTTCCGCATGCACGACGGCTCCTGCATCGCGTTCTTCGACCTCGGCGACGACATCGCGGCCCTGCCGTCGCCCAACACGCCGGCGTGGGTCAACCACATCGCGCTGCGCGTGCCCGACCGGGCCGCGCTCGACCGCATGCACCAGCGTCTCAGGGACCATCGCATCGAAGTGCTGGGCGTGACCAACCACGACGACTACATCCACTCGATCTACTTCTTCGATCCCAATGGCTTCAGGCTGGAGCTGACGACGGAAGTCGCGCCGCCCGCCGTGGTGGCCGGCTTTGCCCGCGGCGCCCATGCCGACCTGGACCGCTGGACGGCCGAGAAGGCCGGCCGGCGGCAGGGCGCCGCGGCATGACGACGGCCGGCCACGCCCTGCGGCTGGGCACGCGCGCCGACGGGACCCGCGACGGCGAACTGGTCCTGGTGGATGCCGCGCAGGCGCGTTGCGTCCCGGTGCCGCAGATCGCGCCGCACCTGCAGGCCGCGCTCGATCACTGGCCGGACGTGGCGCCGCGCCTGGCCGCCGTCAGCGACGCGATGGATGCCGAGGACTGGCGCAGCGGCCAGGCCTGGGACCCGCGCCGCGCGATGGCGCCGCTGCCCCGGGCCTACCAGTGGGTCGACGCGTCCTGCTATCGAAACCATGCGCGGCTCATGTACCGGTGGCGCAACGAGCCGATACCGCCGCGCTACGAGGACGAGCCGCTCGTCTACCAGGGTGGGTCCGACGTGATGCTCGGCGCTTGCGATCCGCTGGTGGCGGTGGACGAGGCGCATGGCATCGATCTGGAGGCCGAGGTCGCCGTCATCACGACCGACGTGCCCCTGGGCACCAGCGCGACCGATGCGGTGGCGCACATCGCGCTGGTGGTGCTGCTCAACGACGTGTCGTTGCGCGGGCTCATCCCCGGCGAAGTCGGCCGCGGCTTCGGCTTCTACCAGAGCAAGCCCGCCACGCATTTCGCGCCGGTGGCGGTCACGCCTGCAGCGCTGGGCTCGTGCTGGCGCGGCGCGGCGCTCCACCTGCCGGTGACCGTCCACGTCAACGGCCGATGGTTCGGCGCACCACATGCGGCGGAAGAGCTGGTGTTCGACTTCGGCCAGGTCATCGCCCACCTGGCGCGCACCCGTGCGCTCGCGGCCGGCACGATCGTCGGCGCTGGCACCATCTCCAACGCCGACCCGGCGACCGGCAGTGCCTGCATCACCGAGGCGCGCGTGCGGGCCGCGCTGGACGGCGCGCCGGACGATGCGCTCATGCCCTACCTGCGCCATGGCGACCGGGTGCGCATCGAGGCGCTGGACGCCAACGGCCGCACCGTGTTCGGCGCCATCGACCAGCAGGTGCGCATCGTCGGCGGGGCGACGGGCTGATCCCGTGGCACGAAGCGCATCGATCCCACCCACAACACCAGGAGACACCCATGACCGCAGGCGCAATCACCGGCCGACCGGCCGGCCCCACCTTCCGCGACCGCATGTGCATCGGCGGGGAATGGCGGAGCGCATCCGACGGGGGCACGT
>CAIQMJ010001226.1 GCA_903872875.1 uncultured Variovorax sp. | reverse complement strand
GGAGATGCTCGGCCCGCAGGACCCCGCGGACGACAACGCCGTGGCCGACCTGAACCCGCCGGGCGAAGCCGTCGAGAGCAATCCGCGGCCGGTGTGGGATGCGCTCATGCAGCGCGTGCGCGTCAACGCGTCGCTGGCCCCGCAACTGGTCGCGGCGTATCCGGGGACGCCGCTGTCGGCCATGGGCATCGAACACGCGGCCAACGCGATCGCCGCCTTCGAGAAGCGCCGCTGGTATGCGCTCGGCGACACCAACCAGCTGCTCGGCTATGCCGCGGGCACACGCGACATGTCCGACAGCGCCAAGCGCGGCGGCCTGCTGTTCTTCGACAAGGCCCGGTGTGCGAGCTGCCACACCGGCCCGCTGCTCAGCGACCAGAAGTTCCACAACATCGCCGCGCCGCAGATGGGCCCGGGCTTCGCATCCGGTGCGCTGGAGACGCCGGCGCACGACAGGGGCCGCTACGACGTCACCGGCAACACCGACGATCTCTATGCCTTCCTCACGCCGTCGCTGTGGGAAGTGAAGAACACCTTCCCCTACCTGCACAGCGGCGCCTACGCCACGCTGGAGGCGACCGTCCGGCACCACCTGTATGCCGCGCGTGCGGCACTCGCGTTCCGTTGCGCCGCGGACCTGCGGTCGGGCGGCAATGCGGTGCCCTGCAGCGACAGCACGACGGCACCGGCGCTCTATGCCGACATGGTCGCGCGCCTGGCGCCCGCGCTGCGCACGCCGGTACCGCTGAGCGATGCGGAGATCGCCGACCTCGTGGCCTTCCTGAACGTGCTCACCGACGGCAACAACACTTCCATGCGCTGAAGCACCCGACCTTCTTCCCCAGTACCCCAACCCCAACGACACCGAGGAGTTCCGCATGCCGCGCCCGATCCAGTTCAACATCATCCTGATCCTCGCGCTCGCCGCCTGCGGCGGCAGTGGCGGCGGCGGCGCGGACACCGCGAGCGCCGCCACGGCGAGCAGCGCAACGGCGCCTGCAACGACGACGGCATCTGCGGCATCGACGGCGTCGACCACACCGACGGCGAGCACGGTCGAAGTGCCAGCCGCGCCGGTGCCATCGGCTTCCTTCGACATCACGGCCACCGGCAACAACAGCCTCATGCCCGCGGACCCGGCCAGCGCGCTCGACCCGACGAATCCGGCCAACACGCCCTCGGGTTCCACGCCCTTCTTCCAGCCGCGAACAGGCCTCACGGTCGACGCGCTCAAGTCGCTGATGGCGGACGCCACCACCTTCCCGCAGGCGGAGGATGCCGTGTTCGTCGCCGTGGGCAGCGACACCTACAAGGGCTACCGGCTGGCCGACGTGGTGGTGCGCGCCACCCGGTTCCGGCCGGCCGACTACAACACCGGCGCCTTCGGCGTGACCACGGCCGTCATCGCCGGTGGCGCCGACGGCCGCAAGGCGGTGTTCTCCTTCACGGAACTGATCCGCACGGAGAACGGCAACAAGACCATCGTGGCCTTCGAGAAGAACGGCGTGGCCCTGCCCGACGCCGAAGGCCGCATGGCCGTCATCGCGGCCAACGACAGTGACCCGGCCCTGCGCAGGACCGTGCAGCTGAGCAGCCTGCGCGTGCGCAACGAGTACGTGCCGACGACCTATGCACTGCCGTCGGCCGCCACGGCGCCCCTCGATTCGACCGGCGTGGAATTCCCGGTCGGCGGTGCGGTGAACACGCGCCTGTCGCTCACGACGGCGGTGCGCTCGACGAGTTCGAACCAGGGCTACTACGCCATGGCGATGGTCGGCAACCAGGACACCAGCAGCATGTCCACCTACTACTTCCAGGCGTACGGGCCGCGCCACATGCTCTTCTGGTACGGCCAGGGCGTGCGGCTGACCGACGTGCTCGACACCGCCGGCCTGCAGCTGCCTGCCGAGAAGAACCGCTGTTTCGTCGTCGTGCGCAGCGGCAACAACCAGCACGCTCTGTTCTCCTGCGGCGAGCTCTACAACTCGAAGGTCGGCGTCGGCGACGGCGTGGCCGGTGCAGCCGCGCGGAGCCGGTCGAAGGGCGTGATCCTGGTGACCGACGACCTCCGCGCGGGCACGGGCAACGGCGTGATGATGTCCTGCTGGAACAGCCTCGACACCTGCACCAAGAACAACGCCGCCGACCCGGCCGCCTACACCAGCGCGATGGACACCAATGGCGACGGCTTCAACGACCAGGCCGTCGCGCTGGTCTCGACCGAAGACAGGCTTCCTTTCATTCCCTTCGGCCGCTGGTACCCCATGCCAACCAGCTGCGCCGGCGCGGTCTGGCGGTGCAACGCATGGATCGACGTCGGCGAACGCCTGCAGCAGGGCATCAAGTCGATCACCGTGTACTACGCCGAAAACGACTGACGCGCCGACGCGCACGTCCGTCCGTTCCCCATCCATTCACCTGTCGAAGGAGCATCGCCATGAACCTCATGCCCGAATCCACCGCATCCGCCAGGCCGGCGCACCGCGTCCACATCGGTGGCTGGGTGCGGCAGCCTCGGTGGAACTGCACAGGCTTTGGTGACCCCGCATGGCGGCACACGGCCGGCCCCTGCGATCGATATCGCCCCGACCAGCATGCCGCCCGCGTGAAAGGCGGCGACCGTGCCTCATCACAGGCTCATCTGGAAGAGTTGCGCCTGGCTGCGCCGGTGTACCCGCAGCCACAGCAGCGTGGCCGGCACCAGTGACTCGCAGGCAAACCACAGCGCATCGTCGAGCGTCCGCCCGGGCGGCTGCGACAGCGAGCGGCGCATGGCCTCCCAACCCGACCAGTCGACCTCCGGCATGGCTGCCCGCACCGTCGCCCCCAGCGCACCGAGGGCACTGGCGAGCGCCTGCAGCTGGCGCAGGACTTCCGCGCGCGTGAGGCGGGAGCGCAGCAGCTCGTCGCGCTCCAGACCCTCCACCAGGGTGGCGACGGCCATGCCGGTCTGTTCGACGATGGCCAGCAGCGCGCCGGTTTCGATGTTGTTCATGAAGAAGCCTCTGTCTCGAACGACGCCGCCAGCAGGCGTGCATTCAATTCGACGGCGAATTCGCGCCATGCGGCGGCGAGGTCGAGTGCGATCGCCCGCTGCTGCACGCTGTCGGGTTGCGCCTCCCCGGGAAAATTCGACAACGCGCAGGAACCCGCGTTGAAGGCCAGCGCCGCGGACAGAAGCTGCCCGTTCCAGCCCTCGAAGCTGGCGAGCAGCGCGGGCGTGGACGGATGGCGACCACCCTGCACCGCCCCGGCATGCGTCAGCGATGCGTCGATGGCGCGTCCGTCCAGCAGGACGTCGAGGGCGACCAGCGCCTCGCTGTAGACCTGTTCGGCCGTCGCGAGCAAGGCACGCTGCGTGAGTTGTTCGATCTGCTGCTCGGCCATCAGGCGCGTGAGGTGCCGGCGGTAGTGCGATGGCGCCTGCATGCGCAGCTCCGTCGCGGCGGCGGCGAAGTCCACGGGGGCGCCAGCGTTGCGCGAAGGCGCCTCGATCACCGCGCGCTGCGGCGCAAGCGCACGCGCGATGCGCGCGGCCGCCTCCAGCGCGCCTTCCATGTGCCCTGTGCCATGCGCCGCGCTTTCGCTGCCGCCGAAGTGCAGGCGCCCGGACCAGTGGGCACAACGCAGCGCGGGCACGGACTGCGGCAACGTGGGCGGCCCGTCGCGATCGGCATTCGCGCAGGTCCAGGCCTCCTCGGCCCAGTCGACGAAATGCAGCACGCCGTCCTGCAATGCCGCGGCGCCATGGAGCTGCGCGAGCTGGCTCTCGATCAGCATCGGCATGCCGCGGCGGAAGCTGGCGCGCTGCGCCGCATCGAGCGCGACGAAGCCGCCCAGCGCGCCGGCGCCGGTGCGCGGGTCGCTCGCGTCGAAGACCTCGCCCAGCACGGCCTGCGCATGCCGCACGAAGGCATTGCCGGACTGCCCGGCGGCGCGCCAGAACGGCTGCGCATAGCTCGTCACCGCCTTGGCCTGCGCGGCCATCCAGGTGGCAGTCGATGCGAGTGCATCGACCAGCGCCGGCGGCAGCGGTGGCTCGAAGGCGATGCGTTCGTGCACCAGCCGCGGCGGCAGCGCTAGCGCCACATGGCGTGTCCGCAGCCACTGCATGCGGCCACCGGATTCGATCTCCAGCGCCAGGTGATGGCCACGGTCGCACACGCGCCGCAGTGCATGGCCGGTCCGCACGCAGCCCGCGGGCAGCGTGGCGGCCAGTGCATCGACCAGGCGGGCGGCACCGCCTTCGATGCGGCGTGCGCCCGCGTGCACGCCGTCGGGTTCCACGCGGCGCTCCGGTGCGCGGTCGGGGTCGGTCAGCCACAGCGCGTCGCCCGGGTCGTGCTGCGGTGCGCTCGGCAGGCCGAGCCCGGCCAGCGTCGCCGCCATGCGCGGCTCGGTGTCGGGCCAGAACCAGGTGGGGCCGAGGTCCAGCGCCTGGGCCGTGCGATCGCAATGCCGGGTGAGCGCCCGCCCGCCCAGGCGGTCGCGGGCCTCGATCACCGTGACCGAAAGACCCTGCGCATGCAGCGCGCGCGCCAGCGCCAGCCCGCACAGGCCCGCACCGACGATGGCCACGTCGGTGATCCGCGTCGCGGCCTCGGCCATGGCGGCCTCAGACGAAGCTCAGCAGCTCGACGGTCACCGGCTCCTCGCCCAGCTTCGCCTGGCAGGCGAGGCGGGACTTCGAGCTGGCACCCACGATGGTGTCGAGCTTTTCGTTCTCCTCGCGCTGGATCTTCGACAGGCTCTTGCGGCCTTCCAGCACGAACAGGTGGCACAGGTTGACGCACCTGGCGCCGCCGTCGCATTCATGCTTCATCAGGCCGGCACGGCGCAGCGCATCGAGCAGCGTGGTGCCGGGCTCGGCTTCGACGGTCGTGCCGGAAGGCATGGCGGTCAGGGTGACGGTGGTGGTGGCTTGGCTCATGGTTCTCTCGCTCGGGGCGACTCGGGGGTGGT
>CAIQMJ010001225.1 GCA_903872875.1 uncultured Variovorax sp. | reverse complement strand
TCGACGGCCACGTGCAGATCGTCACCATCGACCGGCCGCAGGTGCGCAACGCGGTCGACATGGCCGTGGCCGAAGGGCTGGCCGCGGCGATGCGGGAACTCGACGCGCGCGACGACCTGCACGTCGGCATCCTCACCGGTGCCGGCGGCAACTTCTGCGCCGGCATGGATCTGAAGGCCTTCGCCTATGAGGGCGTCGAGCCGGCCATCGAAGGCCGCGGCTTCGCCGGCCTGTGCGAGGCGCCGCCGCGCAAGCCGCTCATCGCTGCGGTCGAAGGCCATGCAGTCGCGGGTGGGTTCGAGATCGTGCTGGCGTGCGACTTGGTGGTGGCAGGACGCACCGCGAGCTTCGGGCTGCCGGAGGCGAAGCGCGGGCTCGTGGCGTCGTCGGGCGGGTTGATGCGGTTGCGGCATCGGCTGCCGGCCAACCTGGCGATGGAAATGGCGCTGGTGGGGGATCCGATTTCAGCGGCGCAGGCGCATGCGTGGGGGCTGGTCAATCGGCTCGTGGAGCCGGGGGAGGCGCTGGCTGCGGCGTTGGTGCTGGCGCGGGCGATCGATGCGAATGCGCCGTTGGCTGTGGCTGCTAGCAAGCAGCTGGTGCGGGACTCGCGGACTTGGAGTGATGCGGAGATGTTTGAGAGACAGAGGTCGGTGGCAAGGGCGGTGAATGGGTCGGCGGATGCGCGGGAGGGGGCTGCGGCGTTTGCGGAGAAGCGGGGGGCGCGGTGGCGGGGTGTTTGAATTGGGTCAGGGCGGCTGTGCTTTCGACTGCGTGAGTGTGAGAGGAGTCGCCGGGTCAGCACGAAATATCTAACGGACTCACCTGAACATGTGAAGCGCGCGTAGGGTGATCTGGATATCCTTGTAGATCGGTGTCTCATTGGACCGCGTCTCACCGTCCGTATTCGAATCTTTATGTCCGTGTAAAAACCGCTGGTCTTGGACAGGCAGGATTCGTGCAGTGAGTTCAGGATCAAGAGCGTTCTATAAGCCCGGTTTTGCCTATCAGCGACATTCACGCCCGCAGATTGGACGACCGATAACGCACTCTCGGTACTTTTCTGAAAAACCGATGGTTTCCGCTGCATTGCTGACAACCTTGGAATGCTTTGCGCTTCGGATGCTCCCCACTTGCAGCTCCTTTCGTCCTCCGACTTTCTCCCGATCACCTGCCAGAATGGTCGGCGCTGAAGGAGCAAGGTAGTGAAGTGGATAAGCGCGTTCGACTTGAATCAATGGGCGGCCCGTACAACGGCCAGGCTCACTTTTCCATCCCTAGTTGCCGACCTGATCCGGGCCTCAGCTGACGACATCAGCGCATTTCGCTTTCCGAACGGCGAGATGGGTCAGATTCCGGGCCTTGATGGTGACTTGGACGTCGACGATGCCATTCCGCCGTACGTGCCTGCAGGTCGTTCCGTCTGGGAGTTCGGCACGAACGCGGATGCCATCTCCAAGGTAGACGACGACTACGACAAGCGTACCGGCCAGTTTCCTCCTGCGAAGCGCGCCGAGTTGGCATTCGTCTTCGTAACCCCTCGGTCGTGGAAGAACGGCTTCGAGAAAGTCGGCGAGTGGGTCGAAAAGAAGATTGCGCTCGCAGATTGGAAAGACGTCCGGCTGATCGATGGCGTCCAACTCGAACATTGGCTCGAGATGCACCCTGCGGTGGCTGCTCACTGGGCGCGCAGGGAGCTTCAGATCACGCCGAACCTTGGCGCGAGGAGCACCGACGAGTTCTGGCTGCAGTTCTCGAGTCGGTTCGATCCGCCGCTTACCGAAGACGTGGTCCTTTGCGCGCGTCAGCCGCAGGCCGAAAAGTTGGTGAATGCTCTCCTGCGAGGAGAGTCCAAGGTCTTCCTCGCCGCGGACTCGTCCGACGAAGTCATTGCCTTCGCCGTTGCCGCGATTCGAAGTGCCGACGCTGCAAAGCGTTTCTACCTGGAGGCGCGAACGATCGTCGTCGACACCGCCGACGCGGCGACGCAGCTCGCCGTCAAGGAAGGTCTCATCTTCCTTCCTCGCGGATCTGCCCGGAACGAGGTGGGTGTGTTGGCGACCAACGGGCCGACTGTCGTCAGCGCTGGTGCTGACGAGCCTCGCGGCAAGTTCGACATCCTGGAGCGCCCGTCGACGTTGGCCATGGGGCGAGCGCTGATGACGATGGGGATGGAACAGGATGCAGCCATGGATCTCGCTCGCAAGTGCGGCCGCAGCATCGCTGTGTTGGCGCGACGGATTCCGAGCGGGTCGCCTGGCAAACCGGAATGGATTGGCGATAGAGAAGCGCTGATTC